>JAOTZH010000009.1 GCA_029861425.1 Gemmatimonadota bacterium | reverse complement strand
GTTTTCGGAGAGCCCAGCGTGAGACCCGAGTCGGAGGCGGTCCGAGCGATCGTGAAGACAAGGCCGGCCACGCCCACGTAGGCCACCAGCCACAACCAGACCTCGACACGGCCCCACTCGACCACGCCGAACAACTGGAAGAACTGGCCGATCGACGGACTGTTCCAGAGCGACCACAGGACACTCATGACGCTGAACACACCGACTGTGCGGAGCGCCAGCCAGACGCGATCCCGGACCGTGAGTCCGCCCGGCAGACGCTTGCGCGCGCCCGCACGGCGCTCCCAGAGGGTGTTGGCTGTCATCAGCACGGCAAGGATGGACCAGAACAGGATGTCGGGCCCGGAGATCAGCCACGTTCCGAGAATCCAGAACCACTGGTAGGAGTGCAAAAACCACGTCGTGACGAACACGACCAGCGAAGCAGCGACGACGGCTGCCGTCTCTCCCAGCGGCCACGTCCGGATCTTCATGAAGACGGGGAAGAAGACCACCTTCTGCATGAACTCCTTCCAGTAGATGTTTATCCGTCTCCACAGGTCCGCGAAGCTCGACGAGAGCCAGTACCAGTTGTTGGTCAACGGCAGGCCATGCCCGAAGAGGTGGAGCACGCCAATGGCGAGGTGAAACTGCCCGGAGATGCGCAGATAGAGCCCGAAGTTCGTCACGAGGTAGAGCGCCAGCTGGCCGCCCGTCTGCACGTCCACCGCGGACATCGACAGTTCCTGATAGATCACGCGGTAGAGGAGCAGATGCAGGATGCCGCGGGTCATCCACGTCACGCCGCGCATGTAGAGCTTGGTCGCGTCCTCGCGGTAGTACTGCCGGAAGTACGTCTGCGCGTCGACGACCGGGAAGAGCGGGAACGCCGGGTTGGGGAGCAGGAAGAAATACGACAGTCGGTGAGGCCACGAGTCCGGCACGTTGTCGTGTCTTAGGTCGTACAGATAGACGACCAGCCGAAACATGAAGAGCGACGCCAGAATGGGCCAAATCGCCGAGGGCCATGGCGCTTCCAGCCCGCCACCGCGCATCACCGCGAGCGTCGTCCCGGCTGCCGCGACCAGGCCCATGCGAGGCCACCACGGGATCGGGAGGTGGCACAGGCCCACCAGCCCCAACCCGATCGCGATCATCCACCCGCCGTTCGCAAGACCGAAGATCGATGTGATCGCGGTCACGGACAGCAGCAAGAAGACAGTCGGACGCCAGCTCAGTCGGAGCGAGTGGTGGACGAGGAACCCGAAGAAGATGATGGGCGCCAGACGGTCGGCGAACGCCACTCCTTCGATGCGCCAGTCGCGGATCACGACCATGAGGAGGCCGAGCAGCGCCGCGATCGCCAGGTGCTGGACGGCATCGCCCGTTCTCGTCTCGTCGTCCGAGCTCAGCCAGTCGCCACCGACCAGAAGGGCATAACCGACGAGCCCCAGCGCGATCTGTCGGGTGCCGAGACCGGACCCGCCGACTGCCGCCCAGACGGCGGCGATGATACAGCCCAGCCCGCCCACCTTCACGGTGAGTCGAAGCGCGCGATTCGATTCTCCCATCAGAGCCCCAGCCACCCCGCGATGATGTTGCGCTGCATCTCCGACGTTCCGGAGTAGATCGTGCTCCCGATCGAATCCCTCAGTATTCGTTCGACCTCGTACTCGTCCATGTACCCGTAGCCACCGAAGATCTGAACGACGTCGAGTGCGCTACGGACCAGCGACTCGCTGACCAGGAGCTTCGTCATCGAAGCGTCGAGCCCCACGGTGCCCGCCGTCTCGAGACGCTCCGCGGATCGGTAGGTGAGGAGCCGGGCGGCCTCGAGACGCACTTTGAGGTCCGCGATCCGGTGGGAGATCGCCTGGTTCTTCCCGATCGACTGGCCGAACGCCTTCCGGGTGCGGGCCTGCTCGACGGCCCGGTCCAGCAGGTGTCGCATCGTCCCGAGGTGAATCGCCGGAAGACAGATCCGCTCCCACTCCATCGAGTGGTTGAAGATCGGTCCGCCGCCCCCCACGCCCCCGATGACGGAGTCATCGGGCACGAACACGTCGTCGAACACCAGCTCGCTGAGCGGCGCGGTGCGAAGCCCCATCTTCTCGAACTTCTGTCCCACCGAGAACCCGGGCGTTCCCTTCTCGACCAGGAACGCCGTGATGCCCCCGAGAAAGCCCCGATCCGGGTCGGTGGCCGCGTAGACGACCGCGAGGTCCGCGACAGGGCCGTTCGACGCGAACGTTTTCGTCCCGTCGATCCTGAACCCGCCCTCGACCGACACCGCCCGCGTCTTCATCGCGAATGCGTCGGAGCCGGAGTCGGGCTCGGTGATCGCGTTGACCGCGATCAGGCTGCCGTTCGACAGCCCCGGGAGATACCGTTCCTTGAGCTCCTCGCTTCCGTGTCGCCACACGGGGATGACGCATGCGAGGAGGTGTGCACCGATCGCGAACGCCAGGCCTCCATCGCGGCATCCGTAGCCGAAGGCTTCGAGCGCGATCGCGGTCGACAACGAGTCGAGTCCGACGCCTCCGTGACTTTCGGGCACCGGCAGGCCCTGAAGGCCCATCTCCCCACACTTCTCCCACAGATCGTGCGGGAACACGCCCCCTCGATCCCGCTCGATCGCGCCCTCCGTGAGCTCGCGGGTCGCGAACTCCAGGATCTGGTCGCGGAGCGCTTCCTGATCGGGGGTGAACGAAAAGTCCATTCAGATCCTAGGTTTCCCGGAGGCTCTCTGCCGTGAGACTGCCGAGCAGATCGTGCCACACGTGCCCCGGGTTCTCCTCGACCTGGGTCACCATGTCTCGCATCTTCTGCAACACGGGCGGCTTCTCCTCATCGTACACATCTCCCTGCAGAAGACGGAGAATGTCGAGCCGGTACTTCGGGTCGGAGATGAAGTACGTAAACAGCACGTTCAGGCGATAGTACAACGTGATGAACTCGTACCAGTGTTCGCACCCCGCCTTCATAGTCCGCTCGAACTCATCGAATCGGGAGCGGGAGAAATCGCCCGCCTCAGCAGCGGCGAGGATGGCCTGGCTGGCCAGCTTGCCACTCGTCAGCGCGATGCTGACCCCGCTGGAGAAGATAGGATCCACGAAGCGCGCCGCGTCCCCGACGAGGACGAAGCGATCGCCACAGAACCTCTTCATGGCGTAGCTGTAGTCTCCTTCGGGCTTGAGTGGCCGGAGCTGCCGCGACGCCTTGAGCTTCTCGTAGAGCTCGGGCCGACTCTTCATGCACTCCCAGAAGAACTCGTCCATCGACGCGCTCGCGGCCTTGAAGTTCATCTTCTGCGTGACCACGCCGAAGCTCGTGATCGAGTCCGTGATCGGGATCTGCCACACCCACGTGTTGGTGACGGGCAGGAAGTGGATGAAGATGTAGTCGCCCTCCGGACCGGACTCCCTCTCATAGCCGTCGAACCACGTGTGGATCGCGTACTGGTCGAACACCGAATCGGTCACCTTCAGGTCGAGCCGGTTGCCGAGGAATGCCCGCCGGCCGCTGGCGTCCACCAGCATGCGCGCTGTCAACTCCTGTTCCTCGCCGTCCCGCGCGTACGTGACGACGACGCTCCCGTCGGGGCCGTCCAGGTCCACGCCGCGAACGACCGTGCCCTGCCAGACCGTCGCACCGAGGCCTTCGGCGTGTTTGAGCAGCATCTCGTCGAACTTCGCGCGGTCGACGTGATACGTGTAGTTCTGGCTGACCCCTTCCTGCGTACGCTCCTCGAAGCGTACGGAGACGTAGCAGTCCGGATCGATGTCCCCCCAGTCGTGCGAGTAGGTCGGGTGATCGCCGCTGGTCGTCCAGGCGGCCCCGTACTTATGCGGGAACCCGGCCTCTTCCATCTTGTCGAGGAAACCGAGCTCTTTGAACACCCTCGTGGTCGAGGGTACGAGCGACTCCCCGACGTGCTCGCGCGGGAACCGCTCCCGCTCGAGGACGACGCACGACAGCCCGCCCTTCGCCAGATACGCCGCCGTCGACGATCCGGCGGGTCCACCGCCGATGATCGCAACGTCGAACATGGCTCCGTCTCCGCTCATCTCGCGTGCTCCAGTGGATTCGTAGGGGTCATGAGCGCACTACGTCGGCTCTCAGCCGCTGATAGTCGATCTTGTCGGTGGAGGTCTTCGGGAGGTCGTCGACCGTGACGAAGGCATCGGGCACCATGTATGCAGGCAGGTTCTGCGCGCAGTGCTGCTTCAGCTTGATCAGCGACGGCTTGTCCTCGCCCGACCACGTGAGAAACGCGGTGACCAGCACACCGCTCTCGTCGTCCGGGGTGGCCACCACCGCGGCCTCTACGATCTCGTCGTGCCGATACAGCGCCGACTCGATCTCGCCCAGTTCCACCCGGTAACCACGTCGTTTGACCATGCGATCTCGACGACCAAGGAAGACGTAGTCGCCGCCATCGTCTTCCCGGACCACGTCGCCGGTTCGATACCATGACACGCCCTCCGCATCGACCAGGGTGGCTTCGGCGGTCCGGTCGGGACGACTCCAATATCCCAGCATCACCGAACCGCCGGCGACTACGAGCTCGCCCTCCTCACCGGGAGCGACCGTGGTGCCGCTCGGGTCGACCACCCGACACACGTCGCCCGAGGAGGGGCGCCCGATCGGGACCGGATCGAGCCGGTCATCGGGCAGGCGGGCGGGGACCTCGTACCACGTGCAGACGTTCGTCTCGGTCGGACCGTAGAGGTTGAAGAAGCGCGGCTCCGTCCAGATCTCCTTGAGCCGGCGGAGGTGTCCGATCGGGAACACCTCGCCTGCGAAGAACACCATGCGCAGGTGGCCGAAGTCGCGACCTTCCATACGACCGTAATCGATCATCAGGCGAAGGACCGTCGGTGTGGAGTACCACACGCTGATCTCCCGGTCCGATGCGATCTCGGCCAGCTGGAGCGGAGACTTCCCACTGGTCTCGCCGATGAGAACGACTGCCCCGCCATGCTTGATCGCAACGTAGAGATCGAAGATCGAGAGGTCGAAGTGGAAGGGGGCGTGCGAGCTGAATCGATCTTCCTCGGTCGGGTCGAACATGCCGGAGCACCAGTCGACGAAGGCGCGAGCGGTGGAGTGCGAGTGCATAACGCCCTTCGGCTTCCCCGTCGAGCCGGAGGTGTAGAGGATGTACGCGAGGGCGTCATTTCCGGCGTCGTCTGCGAAGTCTTCTTCCTCCGCCCGGCCCCCCTTGCCGAGAAGGACAACGTCCTCACTGACGGTCGTGCGCTCACCCCAGCAGGAGTCGACTGCGGACCCGTTCACCGCCCCCGTGGCGAGCGCGTCGGCCAACGCGGCGTTTGAGACGATCGCGCGCACGGAACAATCGACGAAGATGTCACGGGACCGGCCGGCCGGGGCGTCGGGGTCGACAGGCACGTAGGCTGCCCCCGCCTTCATGATTCCGAAAACCCAGGCGACCGTGTCGACGCGCTTGGGCACGGCGAGACCGACCCTTTCGCCCGCCCGCACACCCACGTTTCGGAGGGCCTCGGCATGGCGATCCGAGAGCTCGTCCAACTCGACGTACGTCAGGCTCTCGTCCGTCGCGGGGTCCTCGACGGCAGTTCGATCGGGCCATCGCTCCGCGCTGTCCCTGAGGAGGGACTCGAGACGGCCGACCAGCGTCGAGGTTGCCTCCGGCATCACCCGTGCCGCTTGGATTCTACGGTGGCCGCGATCAGATCGAGCGTATCGAGGTTCTCCCGGCTTATCTCGTGCGCCTCGAACTGGACATTGAACTGCTCCTCGAGAAAACTCACGAGCTTAATCGTGGAAAGCGAGTCGAGGATGCCCGACGAGATGAGCGGCGTGGAATTGTCCATCGCATCGGGGCTTTCGCCAGGCAGGAACTCCTCGAGCACATAGCTCTTCACGGTGCTCTGGATCTCGCTCATCGAGTGACCTCTCCTCTACTGTCGGGGCTCGTCTCGGCCGCCGTGGCGTCGAATCCACACGCCGCGGCCGCATTCACCGGTCTCGTGACGGCTTAGGGGCGTCGCGCCGACGCTCAAGGGCAAGAAACGGTCCGCTAATCGACGCCCTCACGAGCCGGACTTTCGTGGTGGCTCGTGGTTCGTTATCCGGGCGGCTCGACGAAAACGGGTGGACCACGAGGGTCCGATGGCGATACGTGACCGAGCGACTCCGGCCCCCCGGTCACCGAGTGGACCCGCCAGACGTTCACCAAACGGATCGGCCACGCACGAAGGACGGAAAGATGTCTGCCAGCAACCAGACGATTGTCCGGAGGAGGATGGGCTTCCCGCGAGGGGTCGGCGCCGTGTGGCGTCTCCTGACGATGCTCGGCACCGTCGTGCTCGCGGGCGCGTGCGCAACGACCCCGACCGACCCGGCCGGCGAAGACCTGCGGATGGTCCTGGCCGTGTCCGGTGGGATCGCGGGGGTCGATTGGCAGGTCACGATCGACGCGCTGACAGGGCGGGTTACGGGCGACCGGTGTCGGACGAACCTCGGTTGCGATTGGGGAGAAGGTGAGATCCTCGCCAGCGTGACCCCCGCGCAGGTTCGTTCGCTCGCGGACGAGTTCCAGGGCTCGGGGTTCTTCGAAGGAGAGACGGAGTACGGAACCGAGTGCTGCGATCAGTTCGATTTTCGTCTCTCCTTTGGCGAGAACGATTTTGACCGCACGGTGACGGGGAGCAGCGGTCGCCTTCCGAGCGACATCCTCGACCTGATCACGCTCGTGCAGGAGTTCGTGGACGACGTCAGGGACTGACCCCGGGGTCCGCCGCACGGGCGTTTTCGCCCCACGGTGTGACGACGCGTCCCGGGCGTCGGAGCCGATCACACGTGAAACTCCCACGCACCTTCCGACACGATAGACGTGTAACCGACTGTAAAATAACGGGTTACGTACGTTACGTGCCATCTAACATCAGATTGCACGCTCGAATTCCCGCCTGGACCCGTACTTGCCCCATTGGATCCCGCCGCGGGACTGTCGCGGTGGGACAGTCACCGACGATGGGGACACCCACTGAAGGGGAGATGGAGTCATGTCAGCCGGGAGATTCTGCACCAGAGAGGTCGTCGTCGCATCCGCGCCGGACACCATCCGAACCGCGGCCCGGCGTATGGCGGAACACAACGTCGGTGCGATCCTGGTCACGGACGAAGAAAACCGGCCGGCCGGTATCCTCACGGCCCGCGACCTGGCGATTCGCTGTGTCGCCGAAGAACGGGATATCGAGGGCACGACCGTGGGAGACGTAATGACGCAGCCGGCGCCGCGGGTCCACGAAGACACGTCCATCGAAGACGCATTGAAGAAGATGGCCAGCGCCGGGCATCGTCGGCTCGCGGTCGTTGACGGCCAGGAGCGTCTCGTCGGAGTGCTCGCGATGGACGACGTGCTGGATTGGATCTAACGCGTGCCTGCTTCGAGGAGGTAGGATGAAGGGCGGGATCAGGCTGGGGTCGATCTCGGGGTTTGAAATCAGGATCGATCCCTCCTGGTTCGTGATCCTCTTCCTCATCCTGTGGTCCTTCTCGGCGGGCGTGTTTCCAGCGCAGTACCCCGACCAGGAGTCCTCGGTCTACTTGCTGATGGGCCTGGCCGGGGCGTTGCTGTTCTTCACGTCGATCGTCCTGCACGAGCTGTCGCACTCGCTCGTCGCGCGCAGGAAGGGGATCCCCGTCGAAGGCATCACGCTCTTCATCTTCGGCGGAATCGCGCACACGAGGCTCGAGGCCGAGAAGCCCGGCGATGAATTCGTCATCGCGGGCGTCGGTCCGCTGGCGAGTCTGCTGATCGCGGCGGTGCTGGCCGGCGTGTCGTGGCTGTTTGCGCGTCTGCAGTTCACGCCGGCCGCTGTCGTCACGAGCTACCTGTCGTTTCTGAACGTTCTCCTGGCCGTGTTCAATCTCCTGCCGGGATTCCCGCTCGACGGAGGCCGTCTGTTTCGGTCGATCGTCTGGAGGGTCACGGGGGATCTCACGACCGCCACTCGGTGGGCGACTGCGGGAGGATCCGCCCTCGGGTACGGCCTCATGGCGGTCGGCGCCCTTGGACTCATCTCGGGCACCGGCATCGGGGGGCTCTGGTTGATCTTCATCGGCTGGTTCCTGCGAAACGCCGCCGTCGCGAGCCTGCGGCAGCACATGGCACGGTCCCTTCTCGAGGGCGTCGCCGCCCGGGAGATGATGACGCCGAACCCGGATTTCGTGCCTCCGAACCTGACCCTGGACGAGCTGGTCGAGGAGCATTTTCTACGGAAGCAGCACCATGCCTTCCCGGTGGTGGAGACGGGACGACCCGTCGGGTTGATCACGCTGCAGCATGTGAAGCAAGTGCCGAGAGAGGCGTGGGTATCGCGTCGCATCGGAGAGGTCATGCGAGATGTCGCCGACCTCTCGGTAGGGTCTAGAAGCGGCATGCTACAGGTCCTCGAACAGATGCAGGAGGCGGAAGAGCGGCGGGTTCTGGTCATCGACGACGGTCGACTCGTCGGCATCATCTCCGCGAGCGATGTCGCGGCCTGGCTACAACGCCGGGAGGAGTTCGACGCGCTTCGACGCGAGGCGGGGGCCTGACCCCGCGAAGCCGTCCGTGGAACCGCCGAGGCGATCCGGGCAACCCCAGACTAGAATGAGACACGAGGCTCGCTTCGGGCCGTCCGTTCGGTGCCTCGAAATACGTGCACCGAGTGAGGAGATCGTGATGGTACCTTCGCGAGGCATTCGTCTGGTCGGTCTGGCCCTGGCCGCCACCCTCTCCGTGAACTGCCAGGTCCGGGCACAGACCGTCGATGAGGCCATCCAGCAGAGCCGGGCTCTCGTCCTCGACTTCATGGCGGAGTCCGCCACGCCGGGGCTCTCGGTCGCCGTGCACTTCCGGGGCGACCTCGTCTGGGCCGAGGGGTTCGGCCTCGCGAACGTCGAGTACGAGGTGCCCGTCACGACCGGGACGCGTTTTCGGATCGGGAGCATATCCAAGTCGCTCACGTCGGCCGCGGTCGGGTTGCTCTACGAAAGAGGCGAGCTCGATCTCGACGCGCCGGTCCAAACGTACGTCCCGTCGTTCCCCGAGAAAGAGTACCCCATCACGACGAGACACATAGGAGGTCACCTTTCCGGGATACCGCACTACGGCCCAAGGGATTTTCAGAACTTCGTGGTGTACCGCGACGTGGTATCGGCCCTCGACAAGTTCAAGGATCGTCCGCTCCTGTTCCGGCCGGGAGAGCGGTTCCAGTACTCCAGCTTCGGCTGGAATCTCATGAGCGCGGTCGTCGAGAGTGCTTCCGGCCGACCGTACCTCGAGCTCATGCACGATGAGGTATTCGAGCCGCTCGGGATGCAGGACACGATGGCCGACGACTATCGAGCGATCATCCCGAACCGGACCGGCTTTTACGAGAGACGATCCGGGGAGCTGACGAACGCGCCGTTCACGGACAACAGCGACGTCTGGGCGGGTGGCGGCTTTCTGTCGACGCCCACTGACCTCGTCATCTTCCTCCATGGTCTCCTCTCGGAGGAGCTGCTCTCGGCCGGGACGCTCGATGTCCTGTTCACGCCCATGCTGATGACGGACGGGGCGCGGACCGAGTACGGACTGGGCTGGGGGATACGAGAGGACAGCCACGGTCACCCGGAGATCGGTCACGGAGGCGGTCACTACGGAGCGACGGCCCGGCTCGCGGCTCTCCCGGACCACGAGCTCATCGTCGCGGTGACGGCGAACATGTCCGGTGCCCGGTACGGCGACGTGTTCGGCGAGATCCTCCGGCGGTTCGGAGTCCTCGAAGACGGCAGCTGAAGTAAGGGCCCGCTCTTGCGGGCGTGCCGGCTCGGGTCGTCGATTCAAGGGTGAAGGGGCCGCCGTCCCGAATCGAGGCGGTCACGCGGGCAGAGTTTTCCTTGTCGGAGAGGCGACGATATGCGTTTCATGAGAGTCGTATCCGCTGGCGCCATCGGGTTGGTGCTTGCCTGCGGAGGGGGCGATGCCGCCGAAGAGTCCGCCGACGCGATGAGCGTCGAGGACGTCTCGGACGCGGTGACGGCTGACCCGGATCACTACTCGGTGGAGTTCGAGAACGACGCGGTCCGAATCGTCCGGGTGTCGTACGGGCCCGGCGAGGCTTCCGTGATGCACAGCCACCCGCCGCTCTGTTCCGTTGGACTCTCGGCATCCGCCTGGGAGATGACGAACGCAGACGGCACGGTGGAAGAGAACACCGGGGCGCGTGGCGACGTCGAGTGTGGAGAGCAAGGCTCGGTCCATATCCCGCGGAACACGAGCGATGGCGTGAACGAAGCGATCCTCGTCGAGATCAAGAACGGGGCGATGGCTGGTACCGTTTGGACGCCGGAGGAGCCCCATGCGGCGGGCGCTGACCCAGACCATTACCAGGTCGAGGCCGAGAATGACGTCGTCCGCATGCTCCGCGTCCGCTACGGGCCGGGGGAAACCTCGATCATGCACCATCATCCGGCGAACTGCGTCGTCTTCCTCCAGGACGGTCCAACAACGTTCGAGCTTCCGTCCGGAGAGACGATCGAAGGTGCCGCTGGCGACGCCGGCACGGTGAACTGTGGCGATGGAGAGGTGCACCTGCCCACGCATACGGGCGATGGTGAGCTGGAGGTCGTGCTCATCGAGTTCAAGGGACGCGCGACGGCGTCCTGATCACCGTCGGAGGCACAGCTCAGGAGCGGAGCGCCTGCCAGAGCGGCTTGCCGAAGACGAAGAGGCACGCCCACCCGGCCACGATGCCGGGCAGGAATCCGATGCCGAAGATCGAGGCCCCTCCGGCCCAGCTCGACTCCTGTCTGACGAAGAAGACTGCGGCCGGAACGAACAGAAGGCAGCTGAGCGCCACCAGAAGGAGCCCGACGGTCTTCTGGCGGGCCAGCAGCGGAACGCCCACCAGCAGCCCCACGAGCAGGATCGCCGGAATCGCGACGTGCCACTCGAAGCCGTCATTGAAGAGGGCGACGAAGATGAAGAGTCCGACGGCGAACGCGACGTTCAGGATGATCGTCCAGCGCACGAGCCCCATGCGCGCGCCACTCCAGTCGGTCGAAGCTCGGCCGTCGTAGCGTTCGAACATGGCCCGACCCGTCAGCGTCGCGACGAGCACCAGGGCGGCCACCAGGCCGATCGTTTGCTGCAGGAGCGGGAGACCGGCCGGCAGGCCGAAGGTCAGGAAGATCGCCCACGGAAGTACGACGACGGCGGCCGCGAGGGCCAGCCACCGAGCCCAGGCCTTCTCCAGGATGAGACCGATGATGGTCGCACCCAGCGGTACGAGCAGCACCCGAGTGGCGACCACGAGGCCCGGGTTCACGCCGTAGGAGCCCCGTTCGAGCGTCACGATCAGGCCAGCCAGCGCCAGCAGAGCGAGCACGGCGGTGAACTTCCGAGGCTGGATCATGCCCCCCCCTATTCCTCTACCTGCTGAGCCGCGGGATGTACGGTGGTCCCCGGGCGACATACGCTTCGTATTCTTCTCTCAACCGGTCTCGGGGGCGAGGGCGTCGCGGATCCAGCCCACCGTCTGTTCGCAGCCCGTCCGCCGGGGCTATGCTGAGCGACGGTCCACAGATCCCTGGCCATGGAGGAGTCTTGGAGCCGATGCCACCCTCTGTCTCAACCCACCCCCACACTCGTCGCCGGTTTCTCGAGCTCGCCGCAAGCGCCGCGGGGCTGGCCGCCACCGCCGGGTGCGCGTCTGCCGGGAGCCAGCCGGGTTCGACATCGATCGTATCCGAAGTCGATTCCCGCGACCGACTCGACCCGTGGATCGAGATCGATCGCGCGGGCTATCGACAGAACGTGCGTGAGGCGGCGAGGCTCGCCGGCGGTCGCCCCATCCTGGCGGTCGTGAAGAACAACGCCTACGGGCTGGGCGATCGGACGGTCGGCCCGCTGCTCGCGAGCTTCCCGGAAGTGGGTGGCATAGCGTGCGTGCGAGTCGAAGAGGCTCTGGCCATGCGACAGGCCGGGGTGACGAAGCCGATCGTGGTCATGGCCGAGCAGCCGGATGACGCCATCGCGGAGATGGTGCACCACGACGTGACGCCGAGCGTCTGGCTCGATGACGCCCCGCAGCGGCTCGAGCGCGTGGCGCGGCGACTCGACCGGCCCGTCCCGGTCCAGCTGTACGTCGATACGGGGATGAACCGGGAGGGCATGCCGTACCGGCGCGCCCGCCCGTGGATCGGAGAATTGTGCTCCAACCCCGCGGTCCGGGTCGAAGCCACCTACACCATGTTCTCGCATGACCTGGACTTCGATCGCGAGCAATTGGCCCGTTTCGAGTCGCTGCTGGAGTGGGCGCGCGGTGCGGGGCTCGAGCTCGGGAGCCTTCACGCCTCTCCCACGGTCGAGCTCTTTCATCTCCCCGAGGCGCACTACGACATGGTACGACCGGGGAACGCGTTGTTCGGCAACTACCCGAGCGGCGAGGATGTGCGAGATCGGGCCGACCTTCGGCCGGTGTTTCGGTTACGGACTCGCGTGGTCCGCGTCGAGCGGCTCGAAAGAGGTGACAGCGCGGGCTTCTACCGTTCATTTGCCCCCGAAAGCCCGACCTGGGTGGCGCTGCTTCCGATCGGACGGACCGATGGCTATCCGAGCGCGGCGAACGGCACCTGCGAAGTCCTTATCAACGGGCGGCTATACCCCGTCAGAGGTGGCGTGAACTCGGCGCACACGATTATCGACGTCGGCCACGAGCGGAGTGTCCGGGTCGGCGACGCGGTCACCCTCGTCGGACCCGATCATCCGTCGATCCTTCCGCACGAGGTCGCGCGACGGACCGGGACCTCTTTCCTCGCTCTGATCCAGGGCATGAACCCGCGCCTCCCACGCCACGTCGTGTAGCGATCGGCCGCGCCGGGTCCGGTCGTGCAAATCGAAACGGGACACCACGTTCTGAGACTCTGATGGACGGAGCGGCAGAACGCGCCCGGGGCGTCAGACTCCTTCCGAAGCGGCCTCCAGCATTCCTGTCCGGGACGGTTCTGGATGGCGTGACGATATCACGTAACTCTTTGCGAAGCCTTCGATTAGAGCACGCTTAGGCCTCTTCGTATCCTTCGTTCCGTTCCCGCACAAACGTGCTAGCCCGAGCGGTCGGGTGACGGCCGCCGCCAGCCTCATCCGGTCCTCGCCTTGCGTTTTGGGCCCCGGAATGGGGCCTGGAGATCGCCCCGCCGACAACACCGAATCGTGGGGGGACGGTCCTTGGGCACGAGGCCGCGAACGCTTCTCCTGGACGACGACGATGTCTTCGCCGCACAGGTCGCAGGAAGCGCCCGAGAGCTCGGGTGGACGGTGCAAGCGTTTCGAACGCCCGACGAGGCGCTCGCCGGTCTGGGCAAGGGTCGTTTCGACCTCATCGCACTGGCGGGTTGTCGTGGGGCCGGGCGGACGGGCGAGCTCGTCCGATCGTTCAGCGAAGCCGCTCCGCAGGTGCCGCTCACGGTGTTCGGGGCAGCGGACACGAAGGCGCAGCGCCTGGCTGCCGGCTCTGGCGGCGCCATGCTCTACGTGCCCGGCCGTCCCGAGCCGCATCGACTCCTGGAGCTGTGGGGCGAGGCGCTCAGTAGATCGGCGAACCGGCCTCAAGTTCTCCTCGCCGACCAGGACCCCGCGTTCCGAGCACGGTTACGTCCCGCGCTCCAGGAGGCCGGGCTCGAGGTGAGCGAGCTCCCCAGCGCGAGGGGCATATTCGATTCGATCCGCTCGGCGGCCCCCCGGGCCCTCCTGATCGGACGAGGGCTCCCCGGCGCCAGTTCGCTGGCGCTGGTGCGGGCCGTCCGTGCCTCTGTTCGCTGGGCCGATGTGAGAATCATCGTCTTCGCCGGACGGCAGGACAGGGGATTCGAACTCGAGGCGTATCGGGCGGGGGTGGACGCGGTACTTCCGAAGTCCCTCGACACGGAGGACCTGTCGGCCCGGGCCGCCGGGCTCGCGTCGCGTCGGACTCCCGCCCCCGAGGGGTCGATCAAGACGTCGGGACCCGAGGGCCTCGTATGTCACATCCCGGGTTCTGGATCCGAGACGCCCGATGTGATTCTCGTCCAGGACGATCCCCTCTTCCTGGACATACTCCAGTATTCGCTGAGCAGCCTGGACTACCGGCTGCAGGCGTTCGCGGACGGATGGCACGCGCATCCCTGGTTGACCGCTCTCGAGACGAACGGCAAGCGGCCCGTCGTAATCGTGGAGCCGGACCTGCCCGGACTGGAGTGTCACCAGCTTCTTCTCGACCGGGGGTGCCACGGGACCGATGACCTCCAGTTCGTGGTCCTGAGCGTCGACGCCAGCGAAGAGGCGCAGCTGCTGGCCTACAGCTCCGGCGCGACCGACTACGTGGTCAAGCCGGTCAGGCTTCCGATCCTGCTCGCGAAGGTGAAGAGGCTGGTCGAGGGAGAGACTCGCCGATGAACTTCGCTGTCCTCACACTCGTCGCGATTCTGCAGCTCGTCTTCGTCGTGCTTCTGCTGATCACGCTGGCCCTGGGCCGCATGCTCAGCGAGTGGAGAACCTCGGTGGACGACCGGCATACCGAGCGCCTCACGCTAGCCTCGAGAGACTGGCTCTCCGGCCGGAGGAGCGCGGAAGATTTCGCTGCGGACATCGAACGGGCGCGATACTCGACCGTGACGGCCGTGCTGCAGCGATTCGGGAACCAGGTCGCCGGTCAGGCCTGGGAAGACCTCGTCGACGCGGTGCGCCAGACCTCATGGTTCGACGCGCTGAAGAGCCGTGCCCACTCTCGTCTGTGGTGGCGGCGCCTCTCGGCGACCCACGGCTTCGCCATGGTGGCGGTACCGGAGGATGCGCCGACCCTCGAATCCCTGATCCACGACCACAACCCGGTCGTTCGACTCGGGGCGGTCGCCACGATCAGGCGAGTGCTCGTGGAAACGACGCTGGAGGCCGTGCTCGAACTCGCGGACACACAGCAGAGAACGGTTCGCAGGTACGTGCTCGAGATGCTGACGTTGAACCAGGGACTCGATCTCCGTTTGATACAGCAGCGTCTCGACGATGCCGACGGCACCCGCCAGCTGCGTACGCTGCTGAACCTGGTCGCCGGTCTCGGGGTGCCGAGCTTCCTCGATCACGTCCTTCCGCACGCGGAGCACCCCGACCTCGAAGTTCGGATCGCCGTGGCGCGGACGCTCGCCCGATTCCCACACCCGAGGAGCGCCGCGTCGTTATGCTCGCTCGTTGCCGATCCGCACTGGCAGGTGCGGGCCCAGGCCGCGTCCGCCCTGGGCGTGATCGGGGCGCGCGAAGCGGTCCCCACGCTCGGCGTGGCGATCCGCGATCCGAGCTGGTGGGTTCGGATGCGCGCGGCGCTCGCCCTGAGACGCCTGGGATCTCACGGAACGTCGGTGCTCGAGGAGCTGACGCCGGAGGACGATCGCTACGCATACGAGATGGCCCGCTATGTCCTCGGGCTCGATCACGCCGCGGTCGCCGAGTACGGAGGGCCGAGCGCGGTCGACTATTCGGACGCCATTCGGCGGCCGAGAGCGGCCTGAGGGCGGGGAGACGGGATGGACGTAGTGTCGACCCTCGTGGCCAGATTCGATGCCGCCATCATCTGGTATTTCCTGGCGCTCAACACGTTCTACGGGTTCCTGATTCTCCTCTCGATTCCGGAGATCTGGAAGCACTGGAAGATCACCCACAGTGACAACCTCTCACGCTATCTGACGTCGGAAGCGCTGCCTCCCATCTCGGTCCTGATGCCCGCGTACAACATGGAGCAGGGGATCATCGACGCGGTCAGGTCCCAGCTGACGCTGCGCTACCCCAAGCACGAGGTCATCGTCGTCAATGACGGCTCGCGCGATCAGACCCTGGCACGCATGATCGCGGATTTCGACCTCTACCAGGTGCCCCCGGCGATCCCGCACCACATCCCGGTTCAGGAGGTCCGCGCCTACTACAGGTCGAGGACGCAGCCCAGCCTTCTCGTCATCGACAAGGTGAATGGCGGCAAAGCCGACGCGCTCAACGCGGCCATCAGCGCCGCTCGGTACCCGCTCGTGGTCGCGGTCGACGCGGACACGATCATCCAGCCAGACGCGCTCCTCCGGCTGGCCAGGACGTTCGTGGTTGGCAAGCCGGTCGCCGCCGCGGGCGGCACCATCCGCGTGGTCAACGGCTGCACGATCGATCGAGCGCGTGTCACCCGCACGGGCCTCTCGGAGGACTTTCTGGCCGCCGTTCAGGTGCCGGAGTATCTGCGAGCGTTCCTGTTCGGTCGCCTCGGTTGGAACCGACTGGGCGGAAACCTGATCGTCTCCGGTGCGTTCGGGCTGTTCCAGCGAAGGTTCCTGCTGGAGATCGGGGGCTACGCGACCGGCCACGTCGTGGAGGACCTCGACCTGGTCATTCGGCTCCACAAGCACCTGCGCGAACAGGGGAGCGATCACCAGATCACCTTCATCCCCGATCCCGTGGCATGGACGGAGGTCCCATTCGATCTCCGCACGCTGGGGCGGCAGCGCGAGCGTTGGCATCGCGGCCTCGTCAAGACGATGGTGACGCATCGGAGGATGCTCTTCAATCCGCGCTACGGGCGCGTGGGTCTCGTCGCCTTTCCCTTCTTTTTCTTCGGAGAGATGCTCGCGCCCGTCATCGAGCTCATCGGGTATATCATGACCGCGATCGGCTTCACGATCGGGGCAATCGACGCGAATTTCGCCCTCATGTTCCTGGCCGTCGCCCTGGGATACCAGATGCTGCTCAGCACCTGGGCGATCATCCTCGAAGAGGCCACGTTCCGCATCTACGAGAAGTGGCAGGACTTCGTACGCCTGTTGCTCTACGCGTTCGCCGAACCCTTCGGGTACCGACAGCTGACGGTCGTCTGGCGACTGCACGGTTGCTGGAACGCGATGCGGGGACTCACGCACTGGGGCGAGATGCAACGCCGTGGGTTCGGCCCGGAGATCGGCTCCGACGGGGAAGCGAGGGCGACCGATGCGGCTGCCTAGATCGATCGGCCCCGGCCCGCTGGCCTTCCTCGGCTTCGCCGTCATCTCCCTGGTGGCGGGCACGTACGGCGCGCGGCAACTGGCCCTCGAGGCAGGGTGTGGGGGCGCAATCACCGGGGGGACGGAAGAGGGCTGGGAACGGTATCGGGCCGGCGACATGTCCGGGGCGCGGGAGATCTTCGAGTCCGCGGCCTCGTGCCCGCCCCACCAGCTGGACGCTGCCGTCGGCATGGGATACGTCGCGCTCCGAGACCAGCGGATCGAAGAGGCGCGGCGCTGGATCGACAGGGCCCTCGGTCAGGAGCCCGACAACGTGGACGCCCTGTTCGCGCTGGGGCTCATCCACTGGAGGGAATCGGAGCCGCACGAAGCGCGAGATGCGTTCGAGCGGACGCTGGAGCTGGACCCCGACCACGAAGAGGCCTCAGGCTACCTCGCCCGGATCGGCCGGGTGCCCGGTCCGCCGCCCTACCGGCGTCCGCTCATGCGCCCCGATACGCTCGTCTACCCCGCGCGCGCGAGCGGCGATCGATTCGAGATCCGCACGCCGAGCGGTTGGGAGCCCTTCTACTGGAAGGGAGTCAACCTCGGGGCGGCGCTTCCCGGCCGGCACCCGAGCCAGTTTCCCGACTCCACCGTGTACGCGGCGTGGCTTCGCGGCATGGCCGACATGGGCGCCAACGTCGTGCGCACCTACACGATCCATCCGCCGGAGTTCTATTCCGCCCTCGCCGACTTCAACGCCGAGCGGCCGACCGCCCCCATCTGGCTGGTGCATGGCGTCTGGGCCGAGCTCCCTCCGGGGGACGACTACACCGACACCGAATGGGAGAACGACTTCTTCTCGGAGATGAGAGCAGTCGTCGATCTCCTTCACGGGCGGGCGGACATCCCGCTGCGGCCGGGTCACGCCGGAGGTTACTACACCGCCGACGTCTCTCGCTGGACTCTGGCGTTCATCATCGGACGCGAGTGGGAGCCGCATTCCGTCGAGGCGTTCAACGAACGAAAGCCGGAGCTGAGTGGTTGGGAAGGTCGCTTCCTCCGGCTGGCCGGGGGGAATCCGATGGACGCCTGGTTGGCCAAAGCGTGCGAGGCGATGGTGGCCTACGAGTCGGACGTCTATGGGGCCCAGCATCCGATCGCCTACACGAACTGGCCGACACTGGACCCCCTCGAGCACCCGACGGAGACGACGGTGGTGGAGGAGGTCGCGATTCGCAGGGCGCTCGGAGAGCGTGTGACGGATCCGCCGCGAGAATACGACAACGATGGCGTGTCGCTCGACGCGAGCCTCGTGACGGCGACCCGGGAGTTCCCGGCCGGCTACTTCGCATCCTACCACGCCTACCCGTACTACCCGGACTTCATGGCGTTCCAGCCCGAGTACCTCGAGGCCAGTAGTCCGTTCGGGCCGTCGAACTACTTCGGGTACCTGCTCGAGCTCAAGGCTCACCACGTCGGGATGCCCGTCGTGATCTCCGAGTATGGAGTCCCCGCCAGCCTCGGCATCGCCCACTTCCAGCCCCAGGGCTGGCACCACGGAGGGCACACCGAGGACGCCATGGCCGAGATCGACGCCCGAATGACACTCGAGATCGCGGCTGCCGGGATGGCCGGGGGAGCCGTGTTCGCCTGGATCGACGAGTGGTTCAAGAAGAACTGGCTCGTGATCGACCTCGAGATCCCGCTCGACAGAAACCGCATGTGGTTGAACCGGCTCGATGCCGAACAGCACTACGGCATGATCGCGGTCGAGCCGGCGGAGATCCTGCCCGGTCGAGACCTCGCGCAGCGGCTCGGCGCCTGGGAGGACGTTCCTTCCGCCTATGACCGCAGAGAAGGGGCCGGCCTTCGGGTGACCGCCGACGCCGCGTACGTCTGGCTCCTGGTCGAGATGTCTGCGCGGGAGCCCGAAGCCGAGATCTTCGTCGGTTTCGACGTCCTTCGCCCGCACGCTGGAGATTCACGGTGGCCGGGGCCGGGCGCGCCGGGCAGCCCGGTGCCCCTGGACTTCGTTCTGAGCGTCTCCGGTGGCGAGGCGCGTCTGGTGGCGGACGAGACGGCCAACCCGTTCCTCGTGGTGCCGGTCGGTGCGGGGTCGATGAGGTCCAGCGGGACTCGGTCGCCGCTCTGGGACGGCCTGGATCGGTCCCCTCGGCCCACTCCGGGCCTCTTCGAGGGCCGGCTCGGAGTTCGATACAACCCGTCCCTGGGCGAGGCCAGCGAGCAGGACGGAAGCTACCAGCCGCTTCGGGTGATCCCGAACCGAAGGCGCTTCACACGCGACTCGACGGAGTACACGGCGGTCGGCTACGAGTGGGGCGTCCTTCGGGCAGGTCCTCCTCCCGACGGACTGTGGGAGCGGTCACCGGACGGCCGGTTCGTCGAGGTACGGATCCCCTGGACGCTGCTTGGCGTGACGGACCCCAGCCAACGCCGGGCTCTGCGCGGGGCGACTCGGGTGGAGTCGCGGAGCGGCGGAACCGTAGTGGAGTTCACCACCGACACCCTCGACGGGATGGGGATCCTTCTGGCGGTTCGTCACGCCGACGGCCAGTGGAGTTCCTTCCCGTCAGACGGCTCCGCGGAGTCCGTCCACCAGTTCACCTGGGCGACCTGGGAGCAGCCGGAGTGGCGTGCGCGGCCGAGGCCGGTCGTCGCGGCGATGAGAGCGGCGTTTGACGCCCTGAACGGCCCCCTCGTGTCACGTACCGCAGCGTCGCGAGACCTGCGCCCGACCCGGAAGGACGACCGATGACGAGCACAATCTGGTATGCGCACGTCGTGACCGTAGGGCGCTTCGCCCGAGTCGCGGCCGTGCAGCTCACGATCCTCTGTGGCCTCGCGGCCCCCGCCGTCGCCCAGGATCCCGCCAACTCCGCGTGGATCCAGGGCGACACGGAAACGGCCCGGCGACTCTATTCGGAAAGGCTCGCGGCCGATTCGACGGACCAGGTGGCCCTCCACCGATTGGGGCTTCTCGTCGCATGGGAGGGCGAATACGAACGAGCGCTCGAGTTGCTGGATCGGCTCATCGCAGGGTCGGACGATCATGTCGACGCGATCATCGATCGTGCCCGTGTTCTGTCATGGAGCGGCGACGCGACCGAAGCAAGCGCGACGCTGACCGCTCTCGTCGAGAGCCACCCTGACAACCCGCGCGTGAGGCGCTCACTCGCCGGCATCTGGGCCGAAAACGGTCGAACCGATGAAGCCGTCGCTCTGTACGATAGCCTGGCGCGATCGAATCCGGCGGACACGGAGTCTCGCCTGGGATTGGCTCGACTTCTGTCGTGGTCGAACGACCTCGACTCTGCCGCGGCGGTGTATTCGGGGATCGTGTCGGAGCAACCGGATCACCCGGACGCGCTGGCCGGCCGGGCGAGGATGGCGGCATGGAGCGGCGATCTGGTCGAGGCCGAGGTCCGATGGCGACAGGCCGCGGCCCAAAACCCGACTCATGCGGCGTCGTGGATCGGACTCGGCCAGACCCTTCGATGGCAGGGGCGCATCGGTGCCGCGCGCAGCGCCCTGGCCGAAGCCCAGGCGCTCGACCCCGAGGACCCGGTGCTGGCCGGCGAGCTGGAGGAGATCGGCAGATCCTCGCGACCGGTGGCGGCCTCACGAATCGGGTTTGACCGCGATTCCGACGGAAATCGGATCCTCACGGGAACGTTCGACTCCCGTTGGGCCGCATCGCCCCATCTCACGCTCCGGGCGATCACGTACGCCAGGTACGCCCGCGACGTCGGCCCCGCGGATCTGGGTCACACCTCTGCGGGTGTGCGCGCTCTCGCGACCGCGCACCTCGAACCCGGCTGGACGCTGACAGGCGGCCTCGGAGCCACGGGGACGAGCGGATCGAGCCCTGCCATCGCCGCCAGCGTCCGCGTATCGACCCCGGGGCGGTACCGAATCCGTGGTTCCATGGGCGTCAGCACCCAGGCCCTCGACGAGACGGCGGCGCTGATGCGAAACGGCGTCACGTACACGATGTGGGACGCCGACGCGACCTACACGCCGAACTCCACCTGGCGATTCACCGCGGGTCTCAACCTCAGCCGGTTCTACGGGTCGGAGGCCAATCGCCGGGCGGGTGGCTGGGCCGCGGTGTCACGACCGCTGGGCGGTCCGTGGCGCGTCGGATTGGTGACACGCTCGTTCGGGTTCGAGGACAACCTCAACGACGGGTACTTCGATCCGGACCTCTACCTCCTCACGCAGGTGCCGGTGGAATGGACGGGGCAGAGCAGCAGCTGGCATTTCCTGATCAGGGCCGCGCCAGGCGTGCAGAAGGTCGGCTCCAGCGGATCGCTGCGAGGAGCGCTCGGGCTCGACGGCCAGCTTCGCTACGAGTTCGGTCCCGGCCGCGAGATCGGAGGGTGGGCGAGCTTCTCCAGTACCGGAATGTCGGGCTTCTCCACCGGCCGATCGGATTACCGGTACGCGAGTGTGGGTGTGCGGGCCGGCTGGGTCTTCTGACGACGACCTGGCCTCAGGGGCGGCGCACGTTCAGTCGCCCGTCCGCGTTGGGCAGATCATCTGTGACCCACGGGTCGAGCTGCCCCATGATCCAGGCTTCGACATCGAAGGGTGTCGCGTTCGGGAACTCCTGAAGGTACAGCGCAGCCGCCCCGGCTCCGTGGGGTGAGGCCATGGAAGTTCCCGTGTTCGTTGCGTACCCGCCGTTCAGCCACGTCGAGTACACATTCGCGCCCGGCGCGGCGATCGTGACCGGGTTACCGAAGTTGCAGTCGCCGTCCTGGTCGGCCGAGTTGCTCAGGGTCACGGTCAGCACCCCGTTGACGCGGGCGGTGTTGCCATCGCTGCCGTTCTGCGAGTTGATGGCGTCGTCCCCCACACCGGCTGGGGAGACGTCCTGGGCATTGCCCGGGATGAAGCAGGCCCCGATCAGGCCGTTGCCGGCCCCGACCGCGTATACCACGCCCGCGTTGATCGATGCTCTCAGGCCGGTGTCGATGGAGGGCGTGACCGCGCCGGCGAGGCTCATGTTCGCCACCATCGGCTGGCTGGGGTTCGCCACCTTCAGGGCGGTGACCGAGTCGATGGCCGCGAGGATGTCGTCCTCCTGGCAGGTTCCCGCGTCGCCGCAGACGCGGTACCCGTACAGCGGCGCCCCTGGCGCCACACCGACGACGCCGCCGTTCCCGTCTATCGCGGCCGCGGTCCCCGCCACGTGCGTTCCGTGACCGTTTCCGTCCTCGCCCGAGTGTCCGGATTCGGCGGCCACGAAGTTGTTGATCGCGGCCACGTTGAGATCGGGGTGATCGCTGTCCAGGCCGGAGTCGAGGATGAAGATCCAGGTCTTCATCCCGCAGCCCGGCAGCTGACTGGCCTGCCAATGACGGTTCTGATCGGCCTGGATCCGCTGGATGTTCCAGAGCTGTCCGAGGTCATCATGGTTGCCGGTGTCGAAGCAGACACCCGGCGGCGGCGCCGGCGGCGTCTCGCAGACGACACTCGATGGTTGGGACGACCCGTCGCCGTTGAAGGCGGAGACCCGGTAGCAGTACTCGGTCAGGGCGATGACCGTCGTGTCGGTGTAGGCGATGACGCCGGCCCCGGTCTCGACGAGGAGGTCGAAGGGTCCGGACTGCCCGACGCTGCGTTCGAGGTGGAACCCGTCCTCGTCGGCGGACTGGTCGATCCAGGCAAGGTCGATGGTCTCGTAGTCGAGGGCAGCGGCCGTCAGGCCGGACGGCGGTGCCGGCGGCATGCAAGCGCCGCCACCGATGGCGCCCACGTCGATCCCGTACTGAGCGCCGAGGCTGGCGACGACCCCGTCCCGCTCGCAGTCGAGCAGCGCCCGGTCGTAGAGGACGAGTTCGGCGAGCTGGCCGTCGAACGAGTTCGTGCTCGACGGGGTGTTGGATCCGATCAGGTAGCGGGTGAAGGACGGGTGCATGTCGCTCGAGATGGGGAACGCCCCGTACGAGACGCCGTCGACCTGGAAGTCGATGACGTTGGATCCGTCGATCCGCCAGACGGCGACGTGCTCGGCCCCCGCGGTGGGCGAGAACGTCGAGTGATGCGTCCCGAGGGTGAAGTCCCAGTAGCCGAGGGGTTGGCCGGTAGCGTTGAACATCGTGGCGAACGTACCCCGGTTGTTCGTACCTCCGTAGACCGCCATCAGCCCGTAGTTGTGGGCGGCCTTGTCGGTCTGGCTGAACACGGCTACCAGCGTCGTGGAGCCGTGCCACGGCACGCCGCTCACGTCGAGGTACTCGTCCGTCTGGCTCTCGTTGAACCCGACGTGTGCGTGGCCGGCGAACCCACCTGTCGCGCCCGGCGCGTGGAACGTGGGCTGCTTGCCCGTGTTCGTCTGGGCGGCGTCGCCCACGCTGCCGCCGAAGTTCGACCAGGTGTCGACGAGCGCGCCGTCGCTCAGGCCGAGCTCGCTCGCCACGAGCCGCAGCCTGAGCCCCTGGGCCGGCACCGTGACCGGCGGCGGAGGCGGTGGCGGAGGCGGCCCGGCGGGCGTGGTCGCGCACTGCGCCGCAGTGTAGCTGGAGGTGCCGTCCACGTTGAATGCCGCGACCCGGTAGCAGTACTCGGTTTCAGAAGCGAGTGAGACATCCGTGTGGGCGGCAACGTCGGGCCCGGTCTCAAGGAGCAGATCGAAGGGTCCGGACTGCCCGATGCTGCGTTCGATACGGAACCCGTCCTCGTCGGCGGATTGGTCGGTCCATGTGAGGTCGATCGTGTTCTGATCGAGCGCCGTGGCCGTCAGGCCGGACGGCGGGGTCGGGGGCATGCACGAGCCGCCACCGACGGCGCCCACGTCGATCCCGTACCGGGCGCCGAGGCTTGCGACGAGGCCGTCCCGCTCACAGTCGAGCAGCGGCCGGTCGTAGAAGACGAGCTCGGCGAGCTGGCCGTCGAACGGGTTGTTGCGCGACGTGTTGGCGCTCCCGATCAGATACCGGCTGAACGTGTGGTGCATGTCGCTCGTGATCGGGAACGACCCGTACGAGACACCGTCGACCTGGAAATCGATGACGTCGGACCCGTCGATCCGCCAGACGGCGACGTGCTCGCCACCGGCGGTTGGGGAAAACGTGGACCGGTGCTGCCCCAGCGTGGAGTCCCAGTAGCCGAGTTGATCGCCGCTCCCGCTGAACATCGTGGCGAACGTGCCCCGGTTGTTGGTGCCACCGTAGACCGCCATCAGCCCGTAGTTGTGGGCGGCCTTGTCGGTCTGGCTGAAGACGGCCACCAGCGTCGAGGAGCCGTGCCACTGCACCCCGCTCACATCGAGGTACTCGTCCGTCTGGCTCTCGTTGAACCCGACGTGCGCGTGGCCGGCGAACAGCCCGCTCGCGCCCGGCGCGTGGAACCTGGGCTGCTTGCCCGTGTTCGTCTGGGCCGCGTCGCCCACGCTGCCGCCGAAGTTCGACCAGGTGTCGACGAGCGCGCCGTCGCTGAGGCCGAGCTCGCTCGCCACGAGCCGCAGCCTGAGCCCCTGAGCCGGCACCGTGACCGGCGGCGGAGGCGGTGGAGGAGGCGGCCCGGCGGGCGTGGTCGCGCACTGCGCCGCAGTGTAGCCGGAGGTGCCGTCCACGTTGAACGCCGCGACCCGGTAGCAGTACTCGGTCTCGGCGGCGAGGGCCCCGTCCGTGTACGCGGTGACGTCGGGCCCGGTCTCCATGAGCATGTCGAACGGGCCGGACAGCCCGATGCTGCGCTCGAGCCGGAACCCGTCCTCGTCGGCGGACTGGTCGATCCACGTGAGGTCGATCGTGTTGTGATCGAAGGCCGTAGCGGTCAGCCCGGCGGGAGCGGCGGGCGCCATGCACGCCCCGCTGCCGACGTTCCCGACATCGATCCCATACTGAATACCGAGGCTCGCGACGAGCCCATCCCGCTCACAGTCGAGGAGCGGCCGGTCGTAGAATGCGAGCTCGGCGATCTGGCCGTCGAACGGGTTGTTACGCGAGGTATTGGCGCTCCCGATCAGATACCGGTTGAACGTGTCGTGCATGTCGCTCGTGATGGGGAACGAGCCGTACGAGACGCCGTCGACCTGGAAGTCGATGACGTCGGAGCCGTCGATCCGCCACACGGCCACGTGCTCGCCGCCCGCAGTGGGCGAAAACGTCGACCTGTGCTGCCCCAGGGTCGAATCCCAGTAGCCGAGCTGATCGCCGCTTCCCTTGAACATGCTGGCGAACGTGCCCCGGTTGTTCGTGCTGCCGTAAACGGCCATGAGCCCGTAATTGTGGGCGTCCTTCTCGTCCTGACTGAAGACGGCCACGAGCGTCGCGGAGCCATGCCAATCCACTCCGGTGACCTGGAGGTACTCGTCCGTCTGGCTCTCGTTGAACCCCACGTGCGCGTGACCCGCGAAGCGGCCCGTCGCGCCGGCCGCGTGGAAGGCGGGTCGCCGGTTGGTTCTCGTCTGTGTCGCCGGGCCTTCGGTCCCGCCGAGGTTGGGCCATGTGTCGACGAGGGCGCCGTCGGCGAGGGCGAGCTCGCTCGCCACCAGACGAAGCCGCAGCCCCTGACTCGGAACCGTGATCGGCGGAGCCGGAGCGGGCTGCGCGTCGAGATAGAACAGCCCCACCGGTTCGATGGAGGCGATGAACGGGTGATTGCGGAGCGCGGGCAGCGCCGCCGGAGGTACCACCGCCGAAAAACCGTTGAACACGGTCTGGTAGACGTGTCGGACCTGCAGGCCATGCTGGCTCGCAAGGTTGCGCACGATGCCCGGCGGGAGCTCTTCCTCGGACCGGAAGGTGATGATGTACTGGTCGCTGACGACCTGCGGTCTCGCCTGCTGCCCGGGAGGCGCGGCGGCGTTCGAAGGGGCTTCGACTCGCGGCGCGGGCTTCGGACCCACCGGATCCTCCCCCCCACAGCTGTTGACGACAGCCGCGATGAGGAGCGTTGCCGCGAGGAGCTTGCGGGAGTGTGTCACGCGCTCACAGCCGGCGGTAGGTGGCCGGTGAATCCCGACATTTCAGAGCCCTCTTCGGAGGGGAGAGTCCTTCGATACGTATCTGCCGCGGAACCGCCCGGACAGAACCCGAGCCAAGGGGGTCGAGGCGCACGGATCGTGCCTTCCGCGTCGGACGGCCCGGGCGGCTATTACCGTCTCAGGTGGCGGTCGCGACCAAGTCCTTGAAGGGAGGGAAATTGGAGAGCTGCCTCGCAGTGTCGTGCCGGGCCGACTTCGGGCAAGCCGCCCACGGGCCGACCGTCGCGTGCGGTGCACCTTCTTCACTCGAGTGCGCACCTCGTGCGCACGGTGGTCGCCCGGCTCCGACCCGTAGCTCTCGCTCTTCCAGCCCCGACCTGGAGCTGCGGACCGTTCACGTACGCCCGGGTGGCGCCGTGTCTACCGCCTGCTCACGGAGAACCGCACCGTGTCGGTCGCGAGAGGTACCAGGGGGACGTGGGCACCGTCCGTGAGCACCGCGATCACCTCGTGCGGGCCCGTCGCGAGTCCGGGCAGCCAGAGCTCCGACTCGCCTTCCTGCAAATGAATGATGTCCACGTCGTCGTGTGGGACCGGATCGCCGAAGGGCGTCACTTCCCGATCGATGAAGAGGTGGTGGTGGGCCGTCTCCTTTGCGCCCGCGGTCATTCGAACGCCGCCGGTGCTCAACACGAATCGAACAGCTTCGCTCGCGACCGCAGCCCCCGCCCCCGGCATCACGATTCTGACCAGCGGGTCTCGACTGCACGTCGGGGCCTGGAAGCCGGTGTGGCCATAGGCGATGCGGCACGACGTCAGCGTCCCGGAGTGCGTCGCCGTCGCTCCCCACCCGGTCACCGTTCCGCTGTCTACGAACACCGTCACGTTCTTCGATGTCTGGAGGCGCCCGCCCATCGAGGCCGCGTCCGCGGCGTACCGCCGTTGATCGCCGAAGTGGGCCTCCTGGCCGACTGCGAGATTCCGGAGGTCGCTCTTCATCGTCGCGACTCTGGCCGGCTCCACGGCACTCAAATAGAGAGGAACCGCGATCGCCGCCAGCACCGCCACGACGGTGAGAGCCGCAGCTACCTCGAGTATCGTAAAGCCCCTGGTCCTGCGAGACATAGGCCTTCTCCGGTCGTGCGTCGGGTGCTTCGAACCGACGCATGTATCGGAAGGCCCGTACCAGCTAGCCCGCTGTCTGCGTGCCTAACGTCTTACAGCGACCGAACTTGGATCCCGAGCAGGAGAGCCGTTGGGTCGGAACCCCCGGGACGTCTGCGCAAAACGGGGGGTGATGCGCCGGCCCCGTGTGATGCCGGGGGTGGGGACCGATGACACGCGACTGGTTCGTCACGAGGGTTCGGCGGGCTACGAGAAGCTACGGAATGGCGGAATATGCCACTCTTCCGCATAACTCGTTGATTCTGGCGAACTTGCCGCCGGTTCCGGGATCCTCAGCTGCTCTCGACCGGTCGACGGCGGGCATCCGTGCACTCCGGACATCCGCGCACGGGGAGCTGCTCAATACCGCCAGCTCGTGAGATCCGCCCCGGGCGGGTGGTTCGCGAGCATCCGCTCCAGCATGAGCGGCGTGTACATCTGGACGTACCGAAGCCGGCTGATCGCGTTCGGCTGGCCGTGGTCCCCATTCCAGCAATGCTCATCCCGGGCGCCGTACTCAACTACGCCGCCGTAGTAAGGGTCCGTGGTGCTCTCGAGAAACTCCTCCGTCAGATACACGGCGTTGTTCAGGTAGTAGTTGTCCATCTCGCCGACGTAGATGTGGAGCTTGCCCTCGAGCTTCGGCCCGAGGGTCTCCCAGTCCCGCTGGAGGATGTAGGACAGGTCGTAGTTCTGCTTCCAGAATTCGGCGACCCCAGGGTCGATCTCGCCGGTGATCTTGTCCCAGATCCGTTTCGGGTAGCCGTCGTCGCCGACTGGTGAGTAGACGGATTCCCAGACGTCCCACTGCTGGCCGGAACGGGTCTTCGTGCCGAGGGCCAGCTCGAGGTGGTTGGACTCCCACAGGGTGCGGTCGATCTGGCCCAGCCAGTCCCGGTGACCCGGACGAGCCGTGCGCTTGAAGGGCGCATCGATCCAGTAGGCGTTCTCGTCCTCATAGAGATCGACGACCGTGTAGGCCCGAAAGTCGATCGGATCTGGGCAAGCCGCGAACGCGCCGTTGAAGTCGTCGGGGTAGAAGACCTGGACGGCCATCGCCTCCCATCCCCCCGTAGAGCCGCCGTACGTGAACCTCGCCCAGCCCTCTCCGATCCCGCGGAACCGCCGCTCGATCTCGGGGACGAGCTCGTGCATGATCGCATCGCCGTACGGGCCGTTATTGGCCGAGTTCACCGCGTACGAATCGTCGTAGAAGGGCGTCGGGTGCTGGATCGTCACGACCAGGTGGCGGGGGAAGTCGTCGGACGTCCACTGCTGATAGAGCTCGTGTCTGTACTGCTGCTGGATGCGGTTGTAGCAGTCGAGGCTGAAGCGCTCGCTGTAGACGCACGGCTCATCCATGTCGGGCGGCTCGATGCGCATCGCACCGAAGGAGCTCGGGAAGTGCCCGTGCCAGATCGCGAGGGGATACCGCGCCTCCGGGTGGTCGTCGAACCCGTCAGGGAGCAGCACCCAGGCCCCCAGGTACATGTCTGTCCCCCAGAAGTCGGACAGCAGATCCGATCGGATCCGGACGAACTTCACCCAGTCGGTCTCGAGCGTCTCCGGATCCGGCAGCTCCGCGATCACGTTGCCGAGGCTGAGCGAGAGCGACTCGCCCCCTCCGCCGATGGCGAACTCGACCACGTCGCTGTAGAGGTTCCCCGGCTTTCTCGCCCACTGCTGACCCTCTCCCCGGTCCGGCGGGAGCTTCACGGTGTGCCCGTCCGATCGGGTGAACGTCTCGTAGCGGTTCAGGATCGCCTGGACCCGGTAGGTCCCCTCGGGCAGGTGGTCGAACCGACCGACCGGGAAGCCGAACGTGGTGTCCGACAGGGCGACGCGCTCCTCCGGCTCCCAGGCCTCGACGTCCACGCCGAACACCGGCTGGGCCCCGGCGCCGTCGGTCACGTGGAAGCGCGGCTCCCCTTCATCGCGCTGTGAGAACACCAGGATCAGCCGCCCGTCCAGCGGCTCCGAGCTGACCCCGGCCGGAAACGACACCTCGACGCCGGGCCGCGTGGGACTGACCTGGCACCCGGTCACCACCAGACAGAGGGCGACCGCAGTCGTTGCGTAGAGAGGGGAAGCGGAGCGTTTCACGGACATGGTGACCTCGGCGCTGACGTTGGGACCGGCCAGAATCATACGGGTTGTGTTCGATACTCCCCAACTCGACCTTCTCCTCCGCTCCCGGTGTTCCGTATCGGATCGTTGAATGGAGGGGTCACAGTGTTCCGGAGAACGTTGCTGCCCACCCTGGCCCTCCTCCTGAGCGTCGCTCCGGCCGCTGCCCAGGTCACCGCAATCCGGGCCGGTCGGCTGGTGGACCCCGAGGCGGGCACGGTCGCCTCCGACCAGATCATTCTGGTGGAGGACGGGATGATCACCGCAGTGGGCCCGGACGTCGCCGTCCCGGCCGGGGCGGAGGTCGTCGACCTGTCCGACGCGACCGTACTCCCGGGGTTGATCGACGCGCACGTCCACCTCTGCCTCGGCGTTCGTCTCGATCGAGACGGTGGGAACTACTACTACACGTCGCTCATGGATCCGAGCTCGGCGAGAGCCGTCGACGGCGTGGTCAACGCGCGGGCTGTGCTCGAAGCGGGATTCACGACCGTGCGAGATATCGGGAACGACGGGAACTACGCCTGCATGGCGGTGCGTGACGCGATCGCGGCGAAACGGATCGTCGGCCCCACGATGATCAACGCCGGACGCATCATCGCACCCTTCGGCGGTCAGTTTCATCTCCAACCTGACAAGCCGGAGTTGGGGGAGCCGGAATACTTCTACGCGGACACCCGCGACGAGATGGTGAGGGCGATCCGCCAGAACGTCCATTTCGGGGCACAGGTCATCAAGATCGTCGTGGACGATCAGGATTACGTCTATTCGATCGACGATATCCGGTTCATGAAGGAGGAGGCGGCTCGAGCCGGACGGTCCCTGGCTGCACATGCCTGGACCGCACGCGGTGCGCACAATGCCGCCGCGGCGGGTGTCACCTCGATCGAGCACCTCTGGGCGATCGAAGACGAGGACCTGGAGCTCGCGAAGAGAAACGGCGTCGTCGCCGTCTTCACACCGTTCCCCGCCGTGGAAGCCGCCGTCGTGGGTGGCGAGGACGAGCACGACCAGCAGATCGATCGCATCAGGGCGGCGCTTCGTGTCGGGATCCCGATCGCCTTCGGATCGGACGCCGTCTCCGAGATCCCCGGGCATACGCGCGGCACCCTCGCGCTCGCCCGGATCGACATGTTCACCGAGGCGGGGATGACCCCGGCGCACCTGCTCCGAGCCATGACGGCCGAGGCCGCTCGATTGCTGGGCGTGGATGACGCGCGAGGCGCGATCCGCCCCGGCTTGGCCGCCGATATCATCGCTACTCCGGGGGACCCGCTGGGGGATGCGCAGGCGCTGAAGTCGGTCACCTTCGTGATGAAGGACGGTGTGGTCGTCCGTCGGCCCGGGCGCTAGGTGCTCGCCCTGAGGCCGTCGAGCTGCCGGCGCAGTGCCTCGGCGACCGAGTCGGCGTCGTAGGGGCCGCCGAAGAGCCAGGCGAAGCCGAGGGAGACCGTCTGGGTCACCAGAAGCGTCGCGACGGCCCGTGGGTCCAGATCGGGTGCGAGGTCACCATCCGCCTGCGCGTCGCGCACCACCACTGCGACCACATCCAGCAGCTCGTTCACGTGGAGTCCGAGCTCCTTCGCGAGGAAGGGGACCTCGGCCGCCTCCCCGTAGTCGCGGAAGTTGCGACGGACGTTGTCCTCGTCGGCGCCCGCTCGGCGCGCGACCCTCTCGAGGAGCCCCTCGAGTCGCGCGATCGGAGTCTCGCCCTCTAGGAAGGCGGCCTGCTGGGACTCTTCGACGGGTCGCTCCGACTCGAGCATCTCCCGGAAGAGCTCTTCCTTGCCCGGGAAGTATCGATACACCGCCCCGGTGCTGAGCCCCGCCTGGCGGGCCACGTCGCGCATATGCGTGGCTCGAAACCCGCGTTCCGAAAAACAGGCGGACGCCGCGCGGAGGATCTCGACCCGTCGGGCCTCCCGGTATTCATCGGTCACTCGTGGCATGATGAAACCTATAACACTGAACCATCGTTCACTAACTGAACGCCTGTTCATGTTACTGCCGAGGAGGTTCGATGAAGACTCAGGTCAGGGAATCCCGCCGACTGTTGCTCGCGGCGGCCCTCCTGTTCGTGGGGTGTAGCGACGCCGCGTCCCAGAACGCGCCGCAGGGGGTCCACCCGTCCAAGCAGATCTATGCGGATGCCGAGCAGTGGCCGGCCACCGCGCCGGGTGAGGTGTCGCTGGCGAACTTCCAGCCGTTTCGAGCCGTTTACGAGCGCCACTACCGCGACGTGAACGGGGAGCATCGGCAGGATCGGGTAATCGTGACGGCCGAGGAGGTGGCGTGGGGCACGGAGGCCGCCATCCTCGTCGGTCTCGTCGATGCGGGGAGCCTCGAGTACGATGACACGAGCGCGCGGAACCAGTTCCGGTTCTTCTCCAGGGACGACCTGCGGCTCCTTCTGCAGGTGACGCCCGCCCCCGGAACGGCAAAGGACTACGCGGTGATTCGAGCGGATGCGGCCAGGGTCGGCGTGACGACCGTCCGGACGGAATCCGGAGAGGCGGAGCACAGGGACGTGCCGGTTCCGGGACCGGGGTTCGGCGCGCCCGCACAGTGGATCCTCGGCTCCATGTCTCTGACGCCGGATCAGAAGGTCCGACTCTTCCCGGAGTACGGGCAGGGGTCTTCGAGGGTCTTCAACGCCGCGCCCTTCCGAGTGATCGGTCAGGAAGAAGTCGAGGACGGGCTCGGAATCCGACACGACGCGTGGATCGTCGAGCACCCGCTGGGGATGACGAGTCCACGCGTGATGCGAACCCAGGTGATCGGCCGTCCGCCCTATCTCCTCGGACGCTCGCCGCTCGACAACGAGACCGGCGAGACGACACAGATCGGGTCCATGCGGCTCATAGAGCTCGAAGTGTTTCCGAGATGAGAGCGGACCAGGACAGAAGCGCGCCGGGCCGGGTGCTGGCCGGCTCGCTGCTGCTCGCGATCGTCGGTTGCGGACAGGCTGCGGCGACCCCGGAGCAGGATCCCGCCGGGCAAGAGGCTTCGGCCGCTCGGGCGCGAGCACACGTCGAGTTTCTCGCGTCGGACGAAATGCGCGGCCGAGCATCGGGAACCCGGGAGTTCGATCGCGCCGCCGACTACGTCGAAGCGCACCTGTCCGAGCTTGGCCTCGATCCGCTCTTTGACGGATCCTACCGGCAGCCCTACGCGATAGAGCGGGTTCGTTTCAGCGGTGAGGGCGCGTTGATCTACTCGAACGGGTCCGCGACCGAGCGGTTCGCCGAGCAGGTGGACATGGCGTTCATGGGTGTCGAGGCGGGGCGGGACGCGGGCGCCGAGCTCGGACTCGCCTACGTGGGTCTGGGCATCCACGAACCTGCCGCCGGGTGGGACGACTACGCGGGGATCGATCTTACGGACAGATGCGCCCTCATGATGCTCGACACCCCATCCGAGCTCGTCCAGCACTTTCCGCCTCACCTGTATGCCAGATACACGAATCTCGCTGTCGGTCCGAACACGAAAGCCTGGACGGGGATCCGACAGGGAGCGGCGTGCGTGATCGCCTTCCCCTCATCAAGCGCGCCGGCCGGGTTCGCGGAGCAGATGAGGTCGGCCGCGATCCTGCAACAGACGATAGTCCTGCCCTCCGGAGCCGGGGGCGCCACGATCGGAACGGCGGTCGTCGTCTCGAGTCGCGCGGCTGCCCGCCTCCTGGGTGTCGACGACACCGACCCGGGCGCCAACGTGTCGCGCCTGCTGGACGGCACGGTGTCGTTCGAGGCGTCGTGGCGGTCGGAGTCGACCGCGAACACCTCCAACGTCGGCGCCGTGATCCCCGGCTCGGACCCCGAGCTCTCGCACGAGGTGATCGTTCTGAGCGCGCACCTCGACGGGCAGGGGATGAGCGGCGAAGACATCCTGAACAGTGCGAACGACAACGCATCCTCGGTTGCGGCGCTCCTCGAGGCATCGAGGTTGATACGGGACGTCCGGCCGCGGAGGACCGTGCAGCTCCTCTTCACGGCTTCGGAAGAGGACGGGCTCCTGGGCTCGCGCCATTTTGTCGATCACCCACCGGGAGATGCCGAGGCGGTCCGGCTGAACGTGAACATGGAGATGATCGGAAAGCCGCGGCGGTCCGCCGACTCTCACCAGTTTCGTGTGTCGAGCCGTGTCGCCCCGGAGCTCGAGTCGATCGTACATGAGGTCGAACGGTCGATTCCAGGCGTGGAGTTCGATTATCTGCACCGGTCGGACGACGACGGGCGGCGGATCTTCCGGAATGCGGATCACGTCAACTTCTTCCTGCGCGGAATCCCGACGCTCTACTTCTACGGTGGCGACGAGAGTTATCACCAGGCCTCCGACGACCCGGACGGCATCAACTTCGACAAGGTGGCGAAGATGGCCGACCTGCTCCTCGCCGTCGTTCGGATCACGGATGCCATGGAGCGCCTCCCCGGCTGGTAGGCTCGCCCCGCGGCAGTCGCACCATCCGTCCGATCTTGCCTGTCCTGTAAACAGTGTTTACTATGTGTGTGCATCGTTTACGGAGGTCGATATGATCGTCAGGGAGACGGAAACGCCGGTCACGGTGCGGACGGGGGATCGGATCCTGGCTGCCGCCCGTGCCCTTCTCGCGGAGGGGGGCGTGGAGAGGTGCTCGATGCGGCTCGTCGCGACCCGGGCGGGCGTGACCCCGGGCGCCATCTACCGGCACTACCGCGACAAGGACGCGCTGGTCGATCGGGTGGTCGAGTTGAGCTTCGAGCGGTTCGAGATCGCTCTCCTCCGGGCGATCGCGGCACAGCCGGTGGGCTCGTTCGCGCGAATCGCGGCGATGGGGGACGCGTATATCGCATTCGCCGAAGAGCACGAAGAGGAGTTCAAGGTGCTCTTCAACCCGATCGTCACCGCACGCAAGCGGCTCGCCGACCTGCCCGGTCACGGGGGGTATCCGATCCTGCGCCAGTGCATCGTCGAAGCGATGGATGCCGGCACGATCCGTTCGACCGCCGACCCGGACCTCGTGGCGTTGTTTCTGTGGTCACGCGTGCTGGGAGTCCTGACGCTCTTGATGACCTGCGACTTCGAAGGAGAGATCGCCTTCGAAGGCACGCTCGACCCGCGCGGCCTCTTCGAGGCGACGCGCGATCTCGTAGTCGACGGGCTGGCACCCCGATGAGGGCGGCGATGCGTCACCTGTCGTGGCTCGCGGCGGGAGCCGCTCTTCTCCTTGTCTCGAACGGCCGCTGGATGGTGGCGGCGGCGGTATGGCTGGCGCTCCCGTGCTGGCTCGTCTACGTGGACCGATCGCCCCGCTGGCGGGGGCTCGGCATGGCGTTCCTCGTCTGGACGACCGTGTTCCTCGTCGCGTGGCAGGGGCTCGTTCCGGCCCCGGGGTGGATCTACGTCGCGATCGTGGTCGCGTACGCGCTGGCCTACTTCCTCGCGATCGTCGCGCACCGGCTCGTCGCGTCGCGCCTGACGGGCGTGGCGGCGACGCTCGTTTTTCCGCTCGCCTGGGTCAGCGTGGAGTTCGCGTTCCAGCGCTGGGTCACTCCCTACGGCTCATGGCTTTCGGTCGCGTACTCGCAGACGGATCTGGCCCTGCTTCAGGCCACTTCGGTAGGCGGCGCCGCCGCCGTCTCATTCCTCATAACCTGGTTCGCTGGCTCCGCCGCCCTGGCGCTTCGAGGGGACCGCCGCTGGAGACCCATGCTGCCGTGTGTGGCCGCCGTGGCCACCGTGCTGGTGTGGGGACAATTTCGCCTCGCCCGCGCGCCGCATGACGTCGAGGGAATTCGGACCGCGTCGCTCGTCCCATCTCCGGCCCTGGCCGCCGAGCTCGACGGGACGATGGCCGGAGTGTCGCTTCACGAGCGACCCGTCGGAGACGTCCTGGCGGACGTGGGGAGCCAGGCCGCCGCGCTGAACGAGGATCTGCTCCGACGCACCGAGCGGGAGGCGAGGGCGGGAGCGCGCGTCGTGGCGTGGTCGGAGACCGCGGGACGCGTGTTTCCCGAAGGTGAAGCGGAGCTGCTGCGGCGAGCTTCGGCCATCGCCGCCGCCGAACGCGCGGCGCTCGTATTGGCATACGGGGTGTGGACGCCCGGCGGGAGCCCGCCCCTTCGGAACGCGGTCACCGCGATCCGGCCGGACGGGACCGTCGCCTGGACCTACGAAAAGGCACACCCGATCGTGGGCCCCGAGTCGCCGCTCATGGACCCGGGGTCCGGGCGCATCGAATCGATCGATCTACCCTCGGGCAGCCTGGGTGCCGCGATCTGTCACGATCTCGACTTCCCGAGGCTTCTGAGACAGGCGGCGCGCGATGAAACGGACCTCATCGTCGGACCCTCCGCGGACTGGCCGATCATCACGGACATGCATGCGCGGATGGCTCGGCTGCGCGCGATCGAATTCGGGTTCTCGCTCGTGAGGCCCACGCAAACCGGTCGAACGCTGGCCGTCGATCCCTGGGGTCGGATCCACGCCTCGGTCGACCATGCCACGGACGTAGTCGTCGCGCACGTTCCGGTTGGCGGGGTGAGCACGGTCTATGGCGCCACGGGCGATTGGCTCGGTTGGGCCGCGCTCGGGGGTCTGCTCTCACTCCTCTATCGGGCGCGGCGCGGGACTTCCTCGACCGCCGACTAACGCTCCACCGCTCCCATGAGGGAGGGAGCCGGCCCCCAGGTCGTCTCAGCGTCCCTCGAGCTGTACGAGCAGCGCCGTGGCCTCCGTCAGGTCCGGCGTGTCGCACCCCTCCACGAACCAGGCGAGGGTCGGCGCGAGGCGATCGTGCGCCTCCCTGGCCCGGTCTTGCCGGAGAAGCAGGGCTGCGAGTCCAGCGGCTGCCCGGAGCTCCCACCATCTCGCCTCCTGAGCGACGGCCACCTCGAGGGCTCGTCGGAAAGCCGTTTCGGCCTCATCGAACCTGTCGGTGCCCATGAGCAGCTCGCCGCGGAGGCGGTGGAGCTCGGCCTCGTAGAAGCGCTCGTCCGTCGTGTCGAAGGATCGCAGCCCTTCATCGAGTAGCGGCAGCCCCTCGTCGGTCCGCCCGCATCGTCCAAGCGCCTCGGCGATGAACGACTCGAAGTGCCACCGCCAGGCGCCCCAGCCCTGGGCCACATAGTCCGTTACCCCCGCGCGGATCCTCTCCGCTCCGGCGGCCGGCTCCCCTCGCTCAACCTCGCACCAGCCGTCGTAGATGTTCGCGATGATGGCCATTTCGCCCAGTCCCATCCCCTCCGCCACCTCTCGAACGGTTTGACACCCCTCCGAAACCCCCCGTACGTCCCGCAGCCACCCGTCCACGAAGAGCCTGTACGAGGGCATCAAGAGACGTGCGAGGGGCCGGCCGCCCTCCTCCGCCAGGCTGACCGCCTCACGGCTCAATCGGCGGGCCTGATCGGGGAACCCCAGTTGCGTGAGGATGAGGGCGTGAAGCCCGCGAGTCACGATGCCCACGTCGTACCCGAAGTGGAGCACCAGAGGATCGTCGCCCGCCGTTTCATGGAGCGCCAGGGCCTCCTTGACGCAGCGCGCTGCATGGCCAAACTGCCCCCGGTTGAACGAGTTGAGTCCCATCGACCACTCGACGAGCACCAGGCTCCCGGTATCCGCTTCCTCGCGCGCGTGCTGCCGCACCTCCGACAGGAGATCGCCCCCCTCCCGGTGATGCGCCGTCAGGTGATTCAGCTGGAATAGACCAGTGAGGGCCAGCAGCCATTGCGGTCGGTCGCCGAGCCTCCGCGCGAGCTCCTCCGCCCGTTGCAGCGCCCGGCGCGCCTCCTCGAGTCCGAGCCCCGTGCTCCCGAAGTAGATCGTCCCGCGTACCGCCAGGAGGTCGAGCTCGAGCCGGTCTCGCTCCGCCGACTCCGGCAGATTGCCCACGAGCGCTAACGCGTGGTTGAAGTGTGCAATCGCTTCGGCGAACGCGCCGGTATCCCTCGCTCGCTCGGCCGCGATCCGGTGGTAGCGGATGGCTTTGTCCCACCGGTTGGCTTCGCCAAAATGACGCGCCAGCCGGGGCGCGTCCTCGCCGATCTCCTCTCTGCACAGCTCTTCGAGCGCGGTCCCCACGCGCTCGTGCAGACGCACCCGTTCCACCGCGTCGAGACTCGCGTAGACGTACTGCTGGATCATGATGTGACGGAATCGGTAGCCCAGCCGCCGCCGGCCTTCGACCGAACGGACCCCTGTCGCGGTGACGAGCTGGTGACGCTTTTCCAGCTCGCCACTCAGAAGGTCGACAAGATCGTCGACCTCGCGCCCATCGGTGGCCGCCACGAGCTCCACCGTGAAGTCCTCGCCCTGGACCGCGGCGAGCCCCAGCACACGACGCCCCGACGCCGACACTCGACCGATCCGCTCGGCGATGACCGCGTCGACCCGCGCGGGGAGTCGCGACCATGTGAGCGTGGGGCCCTCGACCAAGAAGTCATCTTCGTCGCGAACAAGCATCCCCCGCTCGCGCATCCCGCGGAGCAGTTCGACGGTAAAGAGGGCATGGCCTCGTGTGAACTCGAACAGCATGGCCCGGAACGCGCGGTCCAGCCGGTTCGGCTCTGCGTCCACCAGAGCCTCGACGAACTCGGGGTCAGCCTCCTCGCCGAGGCGGATCTCACAGTCTCCGTAGAGACGGCGGAGCTGGTTTACCACCGGTTCCATCGGATGTCGATCCCCACCCCTGCCGAGTGCGACGGCCTCGCTCCGGTAGATGCCGATGAGGAGGATCCGGGCGCCTTCCAGGCGTCGGCCCAGCTCGAAGAACAGCCCGATCGAACCCGAATCGCCCCAGTGGAGATCGTCTATACAGATGACCAGCGGTCGCACGCGCGCGAGGGCGAAGAGCCACCGCACGTACTGGTCGTACACCGCGGCCTGCTCCAGAGGCGCGCCAGGGGGACCCTCGTTCCGCTTCCTCCGGAGGGCCTCCAGGTCGTCCACCCAACGAGCTCCTCCCGGGGCCGCGTCTCCACCTCGAACCGCGAGGGTTGCTTCCGGCACAATGGTGTCGATGAGATCCGGTGCCTCCTCGATCAAGGCCGACACACTGTCGGTGAATGCACTCGCACGCCGCCCGGTGCTAATCGGGCCGTGGCCATGCGGTGGCGCCTCACCCATTAGCGAGGCAGCAAGCTCGCGAAAGGGGTGATACGGATCGCCGGGACCTGTATGGGCGTTGCAACGGCAGGTGACCGCCAGAATGCCCGGCTCGGACGCGACACTCCTTCGGCGGAATTCGTCGGCGAGGGCGCTCTTCCCGGTGCCCGCCTCCCCGGTGATCAGCGCGAGCCGGCCCCGACCCCGCAGCGTCTCCTCCAGCGCCATGCTGAGGCGGTGGATCTCCGACTCGCGCGCGACGAATACAGGCGCGGCAAGCTCGTCGACGACGGGGCGCGGGATCCGGACGAGCCCGGCGTGCGTGTCCTGGGGGGCGGCCCCATCGGACTCTCCGGCCCGGATGCGGTCCATCGCCTCGACGAGATCGGCAGGCGGGTCGATACCGAGCGCGTCTCGAAGGACCTCACAATGTTCCTGACCATGCAGGAGCGCGTTTCCGGGGTCCCCGGCGAGCGTCATCGACTCCATGAGGCGGAGTGCGACGCTGGTATCGAACGGGTCGTGCGCGGACAGCCGACGCCACCACGAAGCCGCTCGCTGGTGGTCCCCGGAGGCGGCAGCGGCCCGGCCCAGCAAGGCGACCGACTCCGCATAGCGATTTCCGAGGCGTCGACGTTGGACGTCCACCCACTGCTCGAACTCGTTCGACTGGTGGAGGTGGAACCCGTCGAGGAATACTCCGCGGAACAACTCGACGGCTTTCTCTCCGTCCCTCGCGTCGAGCGCGGCCTCGAAGTCCCGGACGTCGCACCGAACGAGATCGGGGTTCAGCCGCAGAACACCCTGGCCCGCGAGGGCTTGGCGCCCCAGCGCTGCGCGAACGCGATATACGGCGTCAGCGAGCGAATGACGCGCCGGGGCCTCGGGGCTCTCCGGCCATAGACACCCGACGAGCTTGTCGCGACTGCAGCCGGCCTCGCCGGCCATTCCCAGGATCGCCAGTAGCGCCAGCTGGCGTGGTTGCGTCGCGTGACGAGGCAGAGGCCCGTCGGGGCCCTGCAACTCCAGGCCCCCGAAAAGTCGGAGTCGGTATCGTTGCGTCGTCGACTGCGGGGAGTCACCCACCGGATCTCCCTCTCTCGTCGGTCCTCTTCGACCCGGAAAGTGTAGGTCTCGAACGCGTCGCGAGCCAGAAGGTCTACGAGTATGGACGATAATCGGATGATAGTCGGAAGACGGTCCTGGACTACGCTCGCGCAAAGTCGGCGGGTCCTTCGAGCGTGATCAACGGGGACGCGCCATTCGTCACTTCGACGAGAATGGAGGCAGTCATGAAACCCCGCGCCGTTATCCCGCTTCTGGCACTGGTAGTCGCGTGCTCGGGCGATCCAGGCGCTCTCGGACCCGAAGAGAGCCCCGCCGGACCGGCGTCCGTGAGCAACCCCGCCCAGGGGGGCTCGTCCTTCATTGCGGTAATGAGCTTCATCCAGACCATCGATCCCGGTCTTACGCAGATCACGCCCGGGAACGTGCTACACACAACGGGCCTGGTGAACGAGTTCGCTCTTTCCGGCGACCTCGAGGGACTGGCCTACTTCAGCGGAGATTTCCACAACGTTCTGCGCACGGGAAACGGGCCGATCGTCGGGGGCATTTTCTTCGAGATCAGCGCACCCGGGGTGGGAAGCTTCGATTGCCAGACGAGCGCATCGATTCTGAGAGACTTTGGCACGCCAGACGTCACTGCGACGGGCAAGATCAGCCGCTGCGTCGGAACGGGTGACTACGACGGCATGGGGATGAAAGGAACGTTCTCGCTCCGCCCGGACGCTTCGACGTGGGACGTCGAGGGCACGATCTTCTGAGCCGACACGTAACCCGGCTAGCGCCGCACGTCTGAAGTCCCGCCGTCCGCGGTTTGGACCCCGGGCCCCCGGGGTCCGCCGCGGGCTATTTCGTAGGGCTCGGAGCAACACCCGTTGCCAGGCAAAAGGAGACGAACCATCCTCGATGCATCCCCTTTCCGCGGAGAAGCCATCATGAAATCCCCCATCCTCATCATTGCGGCGGTGTTCGCCTCGACGCCCCTGACGGCGCAGGAGGGGATCGTTCAGTTCGAGGGGAAGGTGACGGGCACCATGGCGGCCGATGGGATGGAAGTGGAGATGGTCCAGCACATGCGGGGTCCGATGATGCGCCTCGACCTCGCCCTGCCCGACGGGGGCGGCTCGATGACGCAGGTCACGAACGTCCAGTCGGGCGAGATGCTCATGATCATCCACGAAGAGAAGATGTGGATGGACATGGCTTCGATGAGCCGCATGATTCCAGGGTTTTCGGCCGAGGAGGCCTCCGGGAAGGGAGACATGCCCACGATCACGGAGACGGAGCGCGTCGAAGAGATCGCCGGTCGGGAGTGCCGACACTACATCCTGAGCTTCGAAGGCGACGGGGAAGAGATAGACGTATGCGCCGCGGGGGGGCTGGGGTGCTTCATCCCCGGAGCCCCCGCCGGGTTGAACCGAGGCAACGCGAGCGGGTTCCCCGGACTGCCCCAGGAGGCGGAGCGCTGGATCGAAGTGTTCGGTGATGGGTTCTTCATCTTGAGGATGGACGCGGGTGACGCGTCCTTCGTGGTGCACGAACTGGAGCCCGGACAGCCGGAGGAGGATTTGTTCACGCCGCCGGCCGACTACACTGAAATGAAGATGCCCATCCGCTAGACGGGGCGCGCGTTGCCAGCCGGCTCCGGCGGGGGCGCGAACCCGTCCGGCCGGGAGCCGCGACCAGATGATCGTTTTCGGGGACCACGACCAGAATACCCTGGACCAGTTCGAGGACGTGCGGTCGCGCGCGATCGACGCGGCGCTGATGGCCGACGGTCATCTCGGCTACGTGATGCCCATCGGCGGGGTCGCGGCCTACGACGACCGTGTGTCGATCGTCGGCGTGGGGTTCGACATCGCGTGCGGGAACGCGGCCATACGAACCGATTTGAACCGGGACGATCTCGCTGATCTCACGGCCGTGGCCGATGAGATCTTCGATTCGTTGTCCTTCGGCCTCGGGCTCTCCAACCTCCATGACCGTGCGCCGACCGACGATCCGTTGTTCGACGACGGCCGATGGGACCTCGTGCCGAAGCGCCAGCGTGGGGGGCTGCTGGACAAGGCACGAAACCAGCTCGGCACGATCGGGTCGGGGAACCATTACGTCGACATCTTCGAGGACCAGGACGGCGACGTGTGGGTCGGCGTCCACTTCGGTTCGCGCGGGTTCGGGCACACGATCGCGTCGGCGTTTCTGGCGATGTCGCAAGGCGAGCCGTGGGGCGCGCGGGCCAAGGAGGTCGAGATCCTCCTCCACCGCCAGAACCCGATCGGCCATGACTACTGGCACCTGATGAACCTGGCGGGCAGGTACGCCTACGCGGGCAGGGAGTGGGTCGCGCGCACCGTCGTCGAGCTGATCGGCGGTGAGGAGCTCGAGCTCGTCCACAACCACCACAATTTCGCGTGGGAAGAGAACCACGGGGGCCGAGACGTCGTCGTGGTGCGTAAAGGGGCGACACCCGCGTTCCCGGGCCAGAGGGGGTTCATCGGCGGCAGCATGGGCGACGACGCCGTCATCGTTCAGGGGGCGACCCCGTCTCGCGGTTCCGAGTCCGCGTATCGACAGCGCGAGGCCCTTTTCTCGACGGTGCACGGGGCGGGGCGCGTGATGTCGCGAACGGCGGCGAAGGGCCGCTGGCGGAAGGGCGAGCTGGTGAAGCCCGGCCGCGTCACTCACGACATGATGCGCGCATGGCTGGATGAGCGAAACG
>JAOTZH010000129.1 GCA_029861425.1 Gemmatimonadota bacterium | reverse complement strand
GAGCCCTCCGCCGGGTGTGCGCGCCAACGTCCTCTCGGGTTCGACCGTGCCGACGGTGGGCCAGGCCATCACGATCAACTCGGGGGTGCAGCCGGGGCAAGCCAATATCAGCTGCACCACGAACCGACAGATCTCCGGCACCGTCAGGACGGTCGGCGACAATTTCGTGATCGTCGAGGATGACGCGGTCGCGGGAGCCCTAACCACCCAGGACTATGCCGAGCTCGACGCAGAGCTGGACCAGTTCATCGCCCCGGTCGATCAGGTCTATTTCGGGACCCCCGCCGATCTCGACGGCAATGAACGCGTGATCGCCTTCTTTACGAAGGAGGTGAACCTGCTGACGGACCCGGGCAGCCCGATCCTCATCCTCGGGTTCTTCTGGCCCGGCGACATCGCGGACCCCGCCGACTGCGGCCACAGCAATGAAGCCGAGATCATGTGGCTTCGGGCGCCGGATCCGAACGGAGACTTTGGCGCCGTAACCACGGTCTCCGCGGTCAAACGGATCGCGCGGAGCCTGGTCTCGCACGAATACCAGCATCTGCTGAATGCCGAGCAGAGAACGGTCCTGGGAGGCGGCGATCTCGGCGACTTCGAGCACATCTGGCTCAACGAGGGGATGTCACATATCGCCGAAGAGGTGAGCGGCTTCTTCCGCGTCGGTGTACCGACGAGGGGTGCCCTCGACTTCGATGACGTGAGCGCGGCGGGGAGTGAGCGCACGGCCTTTGACGACTTCCATTCGGACAACCTTCGAAACGTGGACTCGTACCTGAGCTCTCCGACCGAAGTGGCTTCGCTGTCGGTCGGGAACCCCGATGACTCCTTCCCGATGCGCGGATACGGCTACCTGTTCCTCCGTTGGCTCGGGGATCGTTTCGGAGCCGCCACGCCGGAGAACCTGATCGGCGGGAGCGCGGAGGACGAGCTCTTCCGAGAGATCTCCAGTGGAGGGCCTTCGCAGATGGTCGGTGTGGACAACATCCTGCGCGCCGTGAGCGTCGTCTCCGGCGAGAACCTCACGTGGGATGAGCTTCTCGCCGAGTACTTCGCCGCCCCCGCCACGATCGATGCGGTCGCAGCGCCCCCGTCCGAGCTCCGTTTCAGCACCTGGGATTTTCCGGCGCTATATGACGGAATGGCCGCGGCGACGGTGCCCGATCTGACGGGCGGCTTCCCGCTCCGTCCGCTCAACGTCGCGATGGGAACCGGGGCTTCTTCCACGTCGAACTTCGAGGTCGGGGCTTCGACCGCGAAGTACTTCCGGTTCTCCGCCTCGGGCTCACACCCCGACATGCTCGTCGAGTTCACCGCGACCTCGGGCGCGAACGTGCCAAACGGTGCGCGGGCTAGCGTGATCGTGGTTCGCACGAGGTGATCTGGCCCGGTTCCACCGTGATCGCTGCGGCGCTGCTGGTCACCGGGTGCGCGGCCGACCCCGCGATGCGCGATGCCATGGCCCGTGTTGGGCAGGTGGGACCAGAACGGCTGGACGGCCGAGTGAGACTCGTGGGCAACTACCCCTTCGCGCACCCGATCGTCGTGCCCGTCGCCGGAGACGCGATGAGGGTGAGCGGGCCCTACGAGCGGGAGATCGGACGTCTCGCGGGGGTCGATGTCAGAGTCACCGGCGACGTTTCCCGGGGGACCCTACCCGAGCCGACGCTCGTCGCGACCTCGTATGAGGTGCTTTCAGTGGATGGCGAGGACGCAATGGTCGGCACGCTCGTCCGCGAGGGCCAGGGTCATGTCTTACGCACTCAGGCGGGGGATGTCGCGATCTCCGTCGTATCCGATGCGCTTGCGGGCTTTGAAGGCGCGCTCGTCTGGATCGTCTTGGACGAGAACGAAGGGGCGGCACGATATGGCGTGCTGCGCGAGGTGATTCGATGAAGTGGTCGGGGCACGCGCCACGGCGGACCGGAGGGATCGCTCTCGGAGTCCTCGCGTCCGCCGGTTGCGCCGGCGACTCGTTCTCGCCACCCGCGGGGTTCGAGAGTCCCCGTCCGGGCGTGGTGCTCGATCTGGAGCCAGGGGAGCGGTTGACGGTCACGGTGTCCGACGCCCGCGGCTCGATCGAGATCCCCGCGGTTCCGGAGACGAGGTCCTATCTCGTCGTCGTGCACGATACCCGCACCGACGAGGCTGGTCCGATCGACGTTCGATTCCACACGCGACGCGTGCCCACGACGTTCGTGACGAATCAGGTTCCCGCCGCGGGCTCGTCGGGAGAGCAGCGGCGAAGCGCTCGGCGAGCCGCCGACCCGTTCGACCGGTGGTACCTCGAGGGCGAGCTCCGTTTCCGGAGCCGTGTCGCTCGGGACCTCCGTGCGGTGGGCGCGAGGCCGGCCACGCCGAGGGCTTCGTCGGCAGCGCCGGGCGTTCGGGCCTCGATCTCGGCCTCCGTTCCGGTCGCTGGAGACCTGATCGACTTCGGCTCGCCGGTCCGCGAGGACGGCAGCCTCGCGACCTGCACCTCGACCACGAGGATCACGGGCCGGGTGCGCGCGGTCGGTCCTCACTTCGCCGTAGTGGAAGACACGCTCGTCGCCGGTCCGTTCAGCCAGAACGACTTCATGACGGTCCTGAACGAGATCGAATCCGTGGCCTATCCGGTGGATAGCGTCTACTTCGGGACCCCTAGCGACATCGACGGAAACGGCCGGGTGATCGCCCTGATCACGGGCGAGGTCAACCGCCTGGGAGCCGCCGGTTTCTTCACCAACTCCGACCTGGCGGACGCGACGGACTGTCCAACGAGCAACGAAGGCGAAGTGCTCTGGCTGATCGCGCCCGACCCGACGCGTCAGCACGGGTTCGATCCCATCCCGACCAACCTGGTGCGGGAACGGATAGCCGGGGTGATCGCGCATGAGTTGCAGCACCTGATCCATCTCGAGCGGCGGGTCTTCGAAGGTGGGGGGGACCTCGACTCGGCCGATCTCCCGTGGCTCAACGAAGGGTTGTCGCACATCGCGGAAGAGGTGTCGGGGTTCTTCGTCGCGGGTCGGCGGACCGGCCAGAACTACGCTCTCGAGGACATCGGCACCGCCACCGGCGCTGAACGTTTTCTGCGGTATCACCTGAGCGACTTTCGGTTCATGCGGGAGTACTTCGAGGACACGTCGTCGGTCCCCGTGCTCATCGATGGACCCGTGACCCGGGGCCAGCTACAGAAGGCGCGAGGATTCGGCTACCTGTTTCTTCGGTGGCTTGCCGATCGATACGCAGCCGAGGGCGCGCCGGGCATCGTCTCGAGCATGACGGAGGAGGCCCTGTTCAGGGAGTTGACGATCGGCGGCTCGGGGCTGGAGATCTCGGACGCGAACGTCGTGGCGGCGCTCTCGGGAATCGGGGTGCAGACATCGTGGCAGGAGCTCCTCGCGGCCTATGTCGGAGTGCCAGCCCTGGATGATCTGACTCCCAGGGGGCTGGACCTGGCTCGAGAGCTACAGATCACCTCCTGGAACTTCCCGCTCGCGTATCAGAACGCGGCGGACAACGGGTTCGATCTGGACTTCCCAAACGGGTTCCCGCTCAAGCCGACATTGTTGCTGCTGGGTACGCTGCCCATCATCGGCTTCACCGAAGACATCCGGCTCCTCCCGTCGGCTTCGGCGTACTTCCGGTTAGAGGGGATCTTCGATACGCCCCTGACCACGATCTCGGTAACCGGGGGGGAAGGAGTATCGAGCTCCGAGGTGGGGGAGATCCGGATCACGATCATCCGGACCGCCTGACCGGGCGCGGGGTCCTATCGGCGGCCGTCGATCCCTTGAGGCTGGTGACTCGCAGGTCTAGTCTGTGTGGCTCCACGAACCCACATCCACGCTTCCATCGACGGGTAGGCCGATGAGCGACTCGAGCATCTCGATTTCACTCCCCGACGGCTCCTCGCGATCCATCCCGGCCGACGCCACCGCCGCGGATCTCGCGGCCGACATCGGACCGGGTCTCGCGAAGGCCGCGATCGCCGCGAAGGTGGACGGCGAGCTCGTCGATCTTTCGCTTCCGCTTTCGGACGGGGCAGGGGTCGCCATCGTGACGCGAAAGGACGACGACCCGGATGCGCTCTACGCGCTCCGACATTCGGCGGCGCACACGCTCGCCACCGCGGTGCGAGAGCTGTACCCGGGGGCCGGCATCGGTTTCGGACCGCCGATCGACGAAGGCTTCTACTACGATTTCGAGGTCCCCGAGCCGTTTACGCCGGAGGACCTGGAGAAGATCGAAGTCGCGATGCGAGCGGTCGTCGAGGCCGATCACCCCTTCGAGCGACGCGAAGTCGATCGCGCGGAGGCGGAGACGCTCTTCGCGGACGATCCCCTCAAGCTGGAGCGGCTCGGCGAGATCCCGGAAGGAGAGTCGATCACGGTCTACCGCGACGGACCGTTTCTCGACCTTTGCAGGGGGCCGCACGCCCCCAGCACCGGCGAGATCAAGCACTTCAAGCTGACGCACGCGGCAGGCGCCTATTGGAGGGGTGATGAGAACCGCCAGATGCTCCAGCGCATCTATGGGACGGCGTTCTTCTCGGCGAAGGCCCTCGAAGCCCACCTGACCCGTCTCGAGGAAGCCCGCAAGCGCGATCATCGAAAGCTCGGCCAGGAGCTCGACCTCTTTTCCATCCAGGAGGAGATCGGTTCCGGCTTGATCTGCTGGCATCCGAAGGGGGCCCGCGTGCAGATGGAGCTCCGGCGCTGGATCGAGGACCTCCTCGAGTCGCGCGGGTACGAGTTCGTGTTCACACCGCATATCTCGAGCGAAGCGTTGTTCCGACGGTCAGGCCATCTGCCGAACTACGCCGAGAACATGTACCCGTCCATGCAGGGGGACGGGGACGCGGAGGCGTTCAGGGTCAAGCCGATGAACTGCCCGGGACACACGCAGATCTATGCGGCCCGGCCGCGAAGCTACCGGGATCTCCCGCTCCGCCTGTCCGAGATCGCGAACGTCTACCGGTATGAGCGGTCGGGGACCCTGCACGGTCTTCTTCGCGTCCGAATGCTGACGATGGACGACGGCCACATCTTCTGCACGCATGACCAGGTCGAGGACGAGATCTTCACCTGTCTCGATCTTGTGGACGTGGTCATGGGCGCGCTCGGCCTTACATACCGCCTCGACCTGTCCACGAGGCCGGACGGCGGGAAGCGCATCGGAGATGACGACGTGTGGGACCGGGCGGAGACCGCGCTTCGTCAGGCCCTGGATCGCGGCGGCTTCGACTACGGGGTGGACGAGGGCGGTGGCGCGTTCTACGGCCCCAAGATCGACATCAAGTTCGAGGATGCGATCGGGCGCGAGTGGCAGGGGGCGACGATCCAGCTCGACTTCAACCTGCCCGACAGGTTCGAGCTGGAGTACATCGGCCCCGACAACCAGCCGCACCGCCCGGTGATGATCCACCGCGCGATCTTCGGCACCCTGGAGAGATTCACGGGCGTGCTCATCGAGCACTTCGCGGGGGCGTTCCCCCCGTGGCTGGCTCCGGTGCAGGCCCGGGTGCTGCCGATCACCGACGGGCAGGAAGGGGTTGGCGCGCGGGTCGTTTCGCGGCTCGTCGAGGCGGGCTTCCGCGCAGAGCTCGACGCACGCTCGGACACGCTGGGGTACCGGATCCGTGATGGCGAGCTGCAAAAGGTGCCGTACCTGCTCGTCGTGGGAGAGCGAGAGGCCGAGGCCGGATCGGTCGCCGTTCGCGCGCGAGGCGCGGACGAGAAGCAGGTCGTGATGTCCGTGGGTGAATTCCAGGAGAGGCTCGGCGACGCCGTGGCCACGCGCGCCCTGACGGCGTGATCGGAGGCCAAAGCCCGCCCGCGCCCGATCAGGCCTCGTTGACAGCTTTCCGGGACTCTCCTAGGTTCTGATTCGCTAAAAAAATCAGCCAAGCGGGGTCAATTCGCCCCCACCCTTACGGCGCACAACGTGTTGCTGACGGGTCAGATGAACGGGATCCCCCGCGGGGGTGTTGCCCGCTTGCCTGGTCGCGTCGCGTCCGGGTCTTTTTTTGGCTGGAAGTCGCGCGCAGGAGACCGCCCCGAGGTCGACTTGAATCGGCCGGCGGGGGAAGTGTCTGGAAACAACGAGGTGAAGTGAGCCAGGAAGAACTGAGGGTCAACGAACGGATTCGGATCAGCCCGATCAGGCTGATCGACGACAACGGCGATCAGCTGGGCATCGTCGCCACGGATGAGGCGAGGGCGCTGGCCGCCGATCGGGGGCTGGACGTGGTTGAAGTCGCGCCGAACGCCCGTCCACCGGTGTGCCGCCTGATGGACTATGGAAAGTACAAGTACGAACAGGCGAGGAAGGCACGCGAGGCGAAGAAGAAGCAGCACGTGATCAACGTGAAGGAAGTGAAGCTTCGCCCGAAGATCGAGACCCACGACATCGAGTTCAAGCTGCGCCACGCGCGCAAGTTCCTCGAAGAGGGCGACAAGGTGAAGTTCACGCTGATGTTCCGTGGGCGGGAAGTGACGCACCCCGAGCTCGGCGTTCGGTTGCTGGAACAGGTGAAGGGGGAGTTGCTCGATATCGCCGTCGTGGAGGCGGACATCCGCCACGAAGGCCGCACCATGACCATGTTCCTGGCGCCGATCAAACAGCACGTGTAAGCCGCCCGATGGGGCGGAAGACGAGGATTCCCTCGCGGGCATCGACCCGCGAGTTGAAAGAGGGAGCATCGAGACGATGCCGAAGATGAAGACAAACCGCTCGGCAGCGAAGCGGTTCCGCAAGACCGGCAGCGGGAAGTTTCGTCGCCAGCGCGCGTACGCGAGCCACATCCTCACCAAGAAGAGCCCGAAACGGAAGCGCCGGCTTCGGACGAAGACCCTGGTGTCGAAGGCCGACGAGAAGCGAGTGAAGCGGCTCCTGGGCAAGTAGTCCGGAGGCCGAAGGGGAGACCGCCGTCTCCTCGATCCCAACATAGACGAACCGATCGGAGACGTCCCCGGGGGAGGTCGGACGTTCAGACGGTCGATGAAGCAGGAGGAGCGACATGCCTCGCGCCACCAACAGTGTTGCCAGGAACCGTCGCAAGAAGAAGGTGCTCAAGGAGGCCCGCGGGCAGTTCGGCGGGCGTTCGAAGCTATATCGCACGGCGAAGAACTCCGTCGAGCGCGGATGGGCGTATGCCTACCGCGATCGCCGGTTGCGGAAGCGCGACTTCAGGCGGTTGTGGATCGCGCGAATCAACGCGGCCGCGCGCCAGAACGGGCTATCCTACTCCAGGTTCGTCAGCGGCCTGAAGGGCGCCGGCGTGGAGCTGAACCGGAAGATGCTCGCGGACTTGGCCGTTCGTGACCCCGGAGCGTTTAGAGAGCTCGCGGAGGTCGCCAAAGCGCACGTGCCATGACGGGCACCGCGGCCTCCCTTCTCGAGCGTTTGGCACAGCTCGAAGGCGACGGGCTGGCCGCGATCGGGAACGCAGGAAATGGCGAAGCGCTGGAGGATGCCCGGGTAGCCTATCTCGGGCGTAATGGCGTGCTCGCCGACGCGATGGGCGCGATCGGGACCGTGGAGCCGGAGAGGCGCCCGGCCGTCGGGCAGCGCGCGAACGCCGTCAAGCAGGCTCTGAGCGTCGCGCTCGAGGCGGCGTCCACGGCACTGGCGGCGGCGGACGCCGACGCCGACCACCCCACGATCGACCTCACGTTGCCGGGCCGGCGCACCTGGCGCGGCGGAGTGCACCCCGTCACGCGCGTGATCGACGAGATCTGCGAGATCTTCGGCGACATGGGGTTCACGCGTGTCCAGGGCCCCGAGATCGAGACGACCTGGTACAACTTCACCGCGCTCAACATCTCGCTCGATCACCCCGCGGCCGACATGATGGACACGTTCTATCTCGACGACGGCGTGATTCTGCGAACGCACACTTCGCCGATGCAGGCCCGCGTCATGGAGGCAAGCGAGCCGCCGGTGCGGGTGCTGGTGCCGGGCCTCGCCTACCGACGTGACTCGTTCGACCCATCGCATGCCCCCGCCTTCGAGCAGATCGAGGGGCTCGCCGTCGATGAGGGCGTGGATTTCGTCGAGTTCCGTTCCGCGATCCAGACGTTCGTCCGGAGGTTCTTCGGGGTGGACACCAAGAGCCGCTTCAGGCCGTCGTTCTATCCGTTCACGGAGCCTTCGGCCGAGGTCGACGTGACCTGCAGTGTCTGCCACGGCAGTGGCTGCTCGACGTGCAAGCGAACCGGCTGGATCACGATCATGGGCAGCGGCATGGTCGACCCGGCCGTGTTCGAAGCCGTCGGATACGATCCCGAGCGGTATACGGGATACGCCTTCGGAATGGGACCAGCGAGAATCGCCATGGTCCGCCACGGCATTCCGGATATGCGGCTGCTGTACGAAGGTGACACTGCCTTTCTGGAGCAGTTCGCGTGAACGTCTCGGTGAACTGGCTACGGGAGCTCGTGCCGGGTCTGGATGCCTCGCCGGAAGAGCTCGCGGAGCGCTTCAGCATGGCCGCGGCGGCGGTAGAGGGGTTCGAGGTCGTCGGGGCCGGGCTCGATGAGATCGTCGTCGCTCGGGTCCTGGAGGTCGAGCGCCACCCGAATGCCGACCGGTTGAGCCTGTGCGTCGTGGACGCGGGCGGCGAAGAGCCGATCGACGTCGTCTGTGGCGCTCCGGTGATCGTCCAGGGCGCGCTGTACCCGTACGTGCCCGTGGGGGCGACGCTTCCGGCGGGCTTCACGATCGAAGCACGTAAGATTCGTGGCGAGATGAGCCACGGTATGTTGTGTTCTGAGATAGAGTTAAAGCTCGGGCGTGACAAGAGCGGGATCATGAGGCTCCCGGACGGACTCGAACCGGGAACGCCGCTGGTCGACGTCCTCGGGCTCCCCGACGTGCGACTCGGACTCGACCTCAACCCGAATCGGGTGGACCTCGCCTGCCACAAGGGAGTGGCGCGGGAGTTCGTGGGCGATGGGGTCGGGCTCACGGAACGTGATTTTGGCGCCACGTGGCGGGCCGAGTGGGCGGACGGCGACGCCGAAGCGGCCGGCGCGGGCGTGACGGTGCGGATCGAAGCGCCGGACCGGTGCTCGCGCTACCTCGGGGCGGTTGTACGTGGAGTCGAGGTCGGTCCATCGCCCGCGTGGCTGGCCGGGCGGCTGCTCGCCGTAGGCGGACGGCCGATCAACAACGTCGTCGACGCGACCAACTACGTCCTGCTCGAGTGCAATCAGCCGCTGCATGCGTTCGATCTCTCGACTCTGACTGGCGCGGAAGTGAAGGTGCGCGCCGCCTCCGCCGGAGAGGAGCTCGAGACCCTCGACGGCGAGACACGAAAGCTGGGGCCGGCGGACACGGTCATCGCGGACCGCGATCGCGCGATCGCGCTCGCCGGCGTCATGGGCGGAGCGGATACGGAGGTTACGGGCGAGACTGTGGACGTCCTCATCGAGTGCGCGGCCTTCGATCCCCTCAGCGTTCGAAAGACCGCGCGCACCACGGGCTTGTCAACGGACGCCTCCTACCGCTTCGAGCGAGGGATCGACGAGACCGCCCAGGAAGAGGCGCTCACCCGCTGCGTGGAGCTGATCCTGGCGATCGCCGGCGGTGAAGCCGACCCAGTGGGAGTGCGGGCGGGAGCGACGCCGATCGGGCTCGAAGACGTCGCGGTGCGGGCCACGAGGGTACGCCAGGTGCTTGGCCTCGATCTGGATGACGACGAGATCGCGGGTCTCCTCGAGCCGATCGGGTTCATCCGACGCGGCGGCACGGCCGGCGGGGGCGGCGCGCTCTATGGCGTGCCGGGTTGGCGCGGTGACGTCACCCGCGAGATCGATCTGGTCGAAGAGGTCGCTCGTCGGTTCGGATACGACAACTTCCCGGATGAACCTCGCCGGTTTCGCCCGAGCGTCGTCCCCGAGCATCCGGGCTTCAAGCGCGCGGAACGGATCCGTCGTCTGCTTACCGGACGCGGAATGCTGGAGGCGCGGAGCCTGAGCTTCGTGCCGGCCGATCACCACGGGAATGTCGCGTCCGTCGCGGTGCCGAACCCGCTGTCGGCCGAAGAGAGCTATCTGCGCAGCGCGATGGTCCCGGTTCTCCTGCGTCGCCTCGAGCACAACTACTCCCGGGGGCGGCGCGATGTGCGCCTGTTCGAGGTGGGGACGGTGTTCGACACGGTGGCCCTTGAGCCGAACGCGAACGGTGGCACGTCGCAGCGAGACGCCGGGCTCGAGCGCTACCACGAGGAGTCCCGGCTGGGGCTGGTGCTGACCGGATCGCGGGAGCCGGCCCATTGGGATGAGACCAGCGCGGATCTCGACCTCTGGGATCTGAAGTCGCTCGCGGAAGACGTCGCGTCCGGGCTCTGCGACGGTGTCGTCGAGGCGTGCCTGACGGGCGTGGACTCGCGCGCCGATGCCCTGGGCGGCGCGTGGCTGGGCACCGAGAGCTACCGAATGGTGGTGGACGGCCAGACGGTCGGAGTGGCCGGGGCGGTAAACGCCGGCGCGGTCGATTCACCGCCGTGGGCGGCGCGCGCCTGGGCTCTCGAGCTCGACTTGGCGGCGGTGACGAGCAGGGGAGTCGCGGAGTACGTCTCGCTTTCCCCCTATCCCGCGGTTCGGCGCGACCTCGCGATCACCGTTCCGTTCTCGGTCCCGTTCGCCGACGTGGAGGACGCCCTGCGCGAGACGGGTTCCGGGTTGCTCGAGGCGGTCCGCCTCTTCGACGTGTACGAGGGGACGGAAGTCGAGGATGGGCGTCGGAGCCTCGGTTGGGCATTTCGTTTCAGGGCGGACGACCGTACGCTGACAGACGAAGATGTGGAGGCGGAGATGAGCGCATTCTCCGCAGTGCTCGAGAAACGGTTCGATGCCAGAATCCGAACGTCCTGAAACCGCTCGCGAGATCGACGACGCCCTCGACCGGCTGACCGCAGCCGTGGAGGGCGTCCTGGCGGACTACGAAGCGATCCGCGCCCGAAGTCTAACGCTTCGTGGGGAGTACGCCTCGTTGCGTGAAGCAGTGAACGAGACGGGGGGAGTCGGCTCGGGCGACCTCGAGCAACGGCTGGCGCGCCTCGGAGCAGAGAACAAGACCCTGCGCGACATTTTGCTCGAGGCGCGTGAGCGCGCCCAGCGCATTCGCAGCAGGCTCGCCGTGGTGGAGGACGAAGTATGAGCGCTGAGGCCGCGACGGTCCGGGTCACGATCTTCGGAGAGGATTACCAGATTCGCACGGATCTCGGCGAAGAATACACCCGGGAATGTGCCGTGTATGTGGACGAGGCCATCCAGGAAGCGCACGTGGGCGGCCACGTGACGGAGCCGCACAAGGCAGCGATCCTGGCCGCCCTGAAGATCACGGACGAGATGTTCCGGGCACGAGCCGAGTCGGCGGGGCTCACCGAGACGGTGCGGACCCGCGTCCTGGACCTGGCTTCACGGCTCGAGGCGGCGAGCGGAGGCGGCGATTCGGGGGACGCGGACGACAACGTGGAGCTGGCGCTGGACTGACGCCCGAGCGACTCGGGCAGATCGCTTGCGGGGCCATGTAGCCCGGCTCAACTTGATTCCCTGAGGTTCATCACGCGGTCCGTTTGCAGGGATATCCCTGTCCGATAGATAGATGGCTTTCCGGTACGTCCGGGGGCCTATGCGGCGCGCACCGGTGGACGAATCCACCGGTTTTTTTGTTGATAGATGCTTGAGGTACCGGATGAGTATTCAGACGGTAGCGTTGATTTCCATCGCCACCGCCCTGGTCGGGGCTCTGCTCGGAATCGTGATCGAGCGCCGCGGCTTGCAGCGGGCAAGGGGTCGACTCGAAGGCGAGGCCCGGAGCATCCGTGAAGCCGCCGAGAAGGAAGCGGACGGAATCCGGAAGACTTCCGAGCTCGCGGGCCGCGAAGAGGCCCAGAAGCTTCGCGAGGACTGGGCCAACGAGGCGGAACGACGCCGGTCGGAGATCGAACGCCT
>JAOTZH010000008.1:2500-42493 GCA_029861425.1 Gemmatimonadota bacterium | reverse complement strand
CTGCCCGCGTCGTTCTACCTGACAGCCATGGTCGTCATCGTCGGCAACCTGTGGATGCTCGCCCGGGCCGGCTGGGATCTCTAGACCATGGGCCTGAGGATTCGGACGTATTCGGAGCTGGATGGCCAGTCCTCGGACCTCGCGGATCAGGTCGGGAGACAGCAGGAACGCGTCGGCGCGAGGCTGTCTTCGGTCGCGCGAGTTCTCGGCGTGATGAGCGGGAAGGGAGGCGTCGGTAAGAGCCTGCTTACGGCCGCCCTCGCCTCCTCGTTCGCGCGCCGCGGTCTCCGTGTGGGCGTGATCGATGCGGACGTGAACGGCCCGAGTCTGGTCCGCATGCTCGGGGTGACCGCGCGACCGCTCGAGTCGACGCCCGGTGGAGTGGAGCCCGAGCGATCCCCGGACGGAGTGGCCCTCATGTCCATGGCCCTCCTAGTGGATGAGGACGCGGCCATCGACTGGCACGAGCCCGACGAGGCCGGGTTCGTGTGGCGCGGAGCCCTCGAGCGCGGGGCGCTACGAGAGTTCCTCTCGGACGTCGCCTGGGGCGAGCTCGACGTGCTGCTCGTCGACCTGCCGCCGGGCACGCAGCGCCTGGTCGAGCTCCACGAGCTCGTGCCGGATCTGGCGGGGGTCGTCACGGTCACGATCCCAAGCGGCGCCTCGCGTGACGCCGTATCGCGCTCGCTGGAGCTCGGGCGTCGTCGGGGGCTGCACATGCTGGGCGTCGTCGAGAACATGTCAGGCTACCGCTGCGCGGATTGCGGTCAGATCGGCGCGCTCCATGAGGGCGATGCCGCCACGGACCTCGCGGAGCGTTTCGACCTTCCCGTGCTGGCACGACTTCCGATGGACATCGGACTGGGAAGAGCGGCGGAGGCGGGGAAACTCGCGTCCTGGCTCTCCGGGGATGCTGCGACCGCCATCCAGCTCGATGATCTCGCCGGCCGTGTCCTCGATGGGCTGGCCATGGGGGAGGATTCCACAGAATGAAGTTTCTTTGCGTGGACTGCGACGAGCAGATGATCTTCGAGGAGCGTCAGCTGCCGGGTGACGGGACGCTGGCAGCGGTCTTTCGATGTCCCGCCTGTGCCCGCATGACCGCGATGCTGACCAACCCAATGGAAACCCAACTGGTCAGCTCTCTCGGCGTCAAGGTCGGTGGCAGAACCGTCCCGGAAGAACCGTTCGAGGGTATCCGGTCGGGGGTCGCCTCGGGGCGGGATGATGCGTTCGAGGAAACCGCACACCCGGATGGGACGCAGCGGGTCACCTGGTCGGTGGATGCGATCGACCGACTGGGCAATGTTCCCTCGTTCGTGCGAGGCATGGTGAAGAAGATTTACTCCGAGTATGCGAAGGAACGGGGGATCACCGACATCACGCCGGAGGTCATGGATCGGGCCCGAACGGATCTCGGGCTGGAGGGGATGTGAGCGACGATCCGAGATCCCTGATCGTCGTGAACGGGCTCCGCGTGGAGATCGACCGAGATCTCTGTGTGGGCTTCGGCGATTGCGTGACCGAGTCGCCGGCGTCTTTCGAGCTGGATGACGAAGGGATCGCGGTGTTCAACACCCCGCAGTCGGCTGATCGTGGCGAGCTTCTAGAGGCCTGTGCGACCTGCCCCGTCGACGCGATCACGGTGTATGAGGACGACGTGGCCATCATCCCGTGAGGATTGGGGCGGGCAGCCCGGAGCCTGACGTCCGGGTACGTGGCCTGGGGTTCGCTTACCCCGACGGGACGACGGCCCTGACCGACATCCACCTCGAGGTCGCTCGGGGTGAAGTGCTGGGGCTTCTCGGTCCGAACGGTTGTGGGAAGACGACGCTTCTGCGGTTGCTCGCGCGGGGCGGACACCGGCCCGATCCGGCCGTGACGTACTCGCGCGGGGCGCCCGCGCTCGCGCTCGACCGGCCAGCTTTCCAGAACTGGCTGTCCGGCAGGGATCTCGCCACGGCGCTTCTGGGCATGAGAGGGCGACCGGACGCAGGGTCGGCCGTCGAGACGGTCCTCGAGGAGTTCGATCTGCTCGACGCCGCAGACCGCCCGGTGGGCAGCTATTCCCGTGGGACAGCACAGCGCCTCCAGCTGGCCGTCGCGTTCGCCAGCGGCGCACCGTGCCTGCTCCTCGACGAGCCACTGGCAGGCCTGGATCCGGATGCCCGGGACCGCTTCTCCCGCTCGCTCGCCGGGCTGGCTTCCAAGGGCATGTCCGTCATAATGACGACGCACGACACGGACTTCGCGGCGACGCACTGCGATCGAGTGGGCTTCATGGATGAGGGTCGGCTCCTCGCCGTCGACACCCCGGACGCGTTTCTGAGTCGTCTTGCTCGGGAGGGGCGTATCGAAGTCACGTTCGCCCCGGGGGGCGAGCCGTTGGAAGCAACGCTGGCCCAAGCACCGGAGGGTGTCTCGCGCGTCGAGGCGGAGCCCGACGGGCTCGTGTTGCGCACCGCGGATCCGGCGACCGCACTCCCGCCAGTGCTGGAGTGGCTCGTGGGGGGAGGCGCGAGAGTGATCTCCGTCACGGTACACGAGACCGGCCTCCGTGACGCCTACTTCGCCGTGACGGGTCGGGTGCTCGCGTCACGACCCTCCTGGGATGCTGGGCGCGAACGATGAGGATCTGGTCGCTCGCCTGGCGGACCGCCTTCGCCCGCAAAAGGCTCTTTGCCTGGAACGTCGCCATCCCCGCGCTGCTGCTGACTCCAGTAGCCGTGAGCGCGGCGGCGGCCCCTCATCGGACCGCGGTCTTCGGCGTCTTCATCGTGTTCTTCGCGACGTTCGGCGCGTCGATTCCCACCGTCCGGGATGCAAGGGGCGGTTGGTTGGACACGGTATTCCTGACAGGATACGGACGAAGCCGGTGGTTCGCGGAGACCGTTTGCGCCGGCGCCATCCTGGACCTGATCCAGCTCCTCCCCGTGGTCGCGGTGCTGGTCTGGAGCGCCGGCGGCACCTCCGCGGCGGATCTCGCGTATCTGGCTGGCGCGCTGCTGCTCGCCCTGGTCAGCGCGAACGCGATCGGTCCGTTCATCGCCGCCGTTGTACGCTCGCTGGCGGAAGCGGCGCTCGCGAGCGCCGCGGTGTCTCTCCTGCTCCTTCACTTCTCCGGCTTCTTCCGGGCGCCGGTCGACGGGTGGACTCGCTCCGTCGCTTCGGCGATGCCTTATCGACCTCTCCGGGAAGGTCTGGCCGCCGTCCAGACCTCCGGCACGATCGACGGCGATCCCTGGGTCACGGCCCTCGTCGTGGCCATGATCGCGGTCCTGGTCCTGCTCGTGACGAGCCGGTTCTGGACACGACGATTCGAGTGGCCGTACGCCGGATGAGGGACTTTTGACAATCCATCGGGGCCGGAGCAACTTCCTGTCGCGCTACACGGCGCTCGGTTCCGGAACACGTGGCTGATGAGGGACCCGGCGGGTCGTTTCGGACCCGTATCGGTTTCATAGATCCAAGGGATTTGTGGGTCGCGGTACGGACCCCAGGCAGCTCCGAGGTGGCGTGGACGACTCCCGCGGTGGGGGACGGTGCGCCGGTACGGTGCATGCCGGTCAACACGCGAACGGGAGTGCCATGTACCGAGAGGTATTCGTCCCTGTCGACAACTCGCTCGAATCCGACTGGGCGGTCAACCGAGCGATCGAGATCTGCAAGCCCCTCGACGGCCGCATCACGGGGTCGCACGTGTACGCCGCCCGGCTCCACGACATTCGATTCCGCCAGCTCGAGATCGGGCTCCCGGCCCAGTTCCAGGAGCCGGAAGAGATCCGTCGCCAGCGAAAGATCCACGACAAGTTGATCGAGAAGGGCCTCCAGCTCATCTCCGACAGTTTCCTCGATCTCCTGCACAAAAGGTGCGCCGAGGCCGGCGTCACGGTCACTCGACAGCTCCTCGAGGGGATCAACTACGAAGAGATCATCAACGAGTCGAACAGCGGGGCGGGGCGTCTGCCAAGCCTCATCGGCTTCGATCCCAACATCGCGCACAACTACGACGGCAGCGACACGCAGCGCAGCGATGTCAAGCTCGGCGAGAACGGACGGCTCGTCGCCGAGGAGGAGGAGCTCGAAGACAAGCTGGCGGGGACTTCCGAGCGCGAGTACGACCTGATCGCGATCGGCGCCCATGGACTGGGCCGACAGGAGAAGAGTCAGCTCGGCGGCGTCGTGGCGCGAGCGCTGCGGGGGATCCAGAAGGACGTGCTCATCGTCCGAGACGATGTTCCACTTGCCGGTGGCAAATGGCTCGTGGGGATCGACGGGTCGGCTTACAGCTACAAGGGGCTCCGGCTCGCGCTCGAGATGGCGCAGCAGTTCGGCGCCAGGCTCTACATCGCGAGCGCGTTCGACGTGCAGTACCACCACGTCGTGTTCCACAACATCAAGGACGTCCTCTCCGTCCAGGCGTCGAAGGTGTTCAAGTTCGAGGAGCAGGAGGAGCTCCACAACAACATCATCGACAAGGGCCTTCTCCGGCTGTGCAAAGCCAATCTCAGGCGCGCCGAAGTCATGGCGAGCGAATACCCCGATGTGGAGATCGAAACCCAGGTCCTGATCGGGAAGCCGTTCGACGCGATGCTGAAGTGGGCCGAGGAGATCGAGCCCTCGCTCATGGTGATCGCGCGACACGGATCGCACCGCATCGAGGGGACGGATATGGGGTCGCAGGCGGACAATCTCGTCCGACTGACCGACACCAACGTCTTGCTGATCGGGACGACCGATGTACGCCCGGAGGAGATCCCGTGGATCGAGGAAGACGGCGAGGCGGGACTGGAGTGGGCGCCCGAAGCCGAAGTCCGCATCCTGCGCGTTCCCCCGTTCGCGCTGGGAATCGCCCGAAAGGCGGTAGAGGAGTTCGTCCTGGAGCACTATGGGCCCGGAAGCCGGTATGCCGCCGCTTTCGTCCCCAATCCGAAGGATGAGAGGAAATACCAGTCGACGAACGGCGACGGCGACGGCAACGCCACCGCGGCGATGGCCGCGGCCGCCCTCGAGAGCGGAACGGCACCGTCTATTCAGGACGTCGCGGCGGTGAGGGCCAACGGAAGCAACGGAGCCGGTCTCGACGTCGCGAGTCGTGACGAGCTGCCCGTCGTCACGAACGAGCGCCTCGATGAGGCGATCAAGAAGCTCCTCCCGACCCATATGCAGCTCGTCATGGGGATTGGGGATGCCGAGGAGCTCGCGCTCGCCGAAGTGAAAGCCGAAGAGGCCATGCGCCGAACGGTCGTCGACACCGCGGATGCCGATGCCTTCGACGCGCCGCCGCCCGTGATGGCGAGATGCCCTGTCACGGACAACGAGCTGCCCCGGGACCGGACCGTGAGCGATCCCGTGGTCTGGACGCATGAGGCGTTCGATCGCCTGAGACGCGTCCCGCTCATCGCCCGTCCGCTCGCCCGGAACACGGTCGAGAGGTTCGCGAAGACGCAGGGCCTGTGGCGGGTCACGTCGACCGTAATGGACGAGAACAAGGACGCCATGATCGAGGCCGATGAGTTCGACCTCGACACGATGCTCGTCATGTTCAACGAGATGAAGGCCAAGCAGGCCAAGGCCGAAGCCGCCGGCGTAGATGGCGTCAGCGAGGAGATGCGGAAGTTCATCGAGGAGGCCAAGGCGTCAGGCGTCACCCGGTGTCCGATCCGCGACATCGAACAGGCGGCCAGCGACTGCCCGGTGGACTTCAAGATGGCGACACCCGACGAGGCCCGCGCCGCGATCGAGCAGTTTGCCAGCCGCGACGACGTGGAGCCACCGCCTTCTGCCGACGACGCCGAATGACCGACGGTTCCCCCCACCGGGCCGTGAAGCCGGAGCGTCGGTGAAGGCATCCCCAGGTGTGACGCCGCCCTCCGGTATGGCTCCGCTGTGGGCGGACTCCGCCGCGGAGGGCCCCCGGGTCGCAGATTCTCCGTCGACCTTCATCCCGCATGTCATCGCCTGGAATCTCACCCGCCGCTGCAATCTGGCTTGCGCACACTGCTACATCTCGGCCGGCTCGTGGGAATCTGCCGAGGCGGAGCTCGACACAGATTCCTGCAGAGGGATCATCGACCAGATTCTCGAGGTGAACCCGTCTCCCCTTCTGATTCTGAGTGGTGGGGAACCGCTCGTCCGCGTGGATCTCGAGGATATCGCGCGCCACGCCTCGGAGGGTGGCGCAACGGTTGTGGTGGGCACCAACGGGACCGGGCTGACCGCGGAGCGGATCGATTCGCTCGTGGACGCGGGCGTAAAGGGGGTCGCGCTGAGTGTCGACTCCCTCGATCCGACCTACCACGACCGATTCCGACATGGCGACGGCGCGCTCGCGGAGACGCTGGAGGCGGTCGACCGTCTCGGGGAACGTGGCCTGGACTTCCTCATCCAGTTCTCGGTGACGAAGGGCAACCGGCACGAGCTCGACGAGATCGTGGCATGGTCGGCGGAGAAGGGAGCCGTCTGCCTCAACGTGTATTTCCTGGTCGAGACGGGCCGTGGGGAGGGCATGCGCGGCCTCTCTCCGGAGGACAACGACATCGTTCTCCAACGCCTGACGGAGCTGCAGCGCGAGTACCGGGGACGGCTGATGATCCGCTCCAAGTGTCAGCCCCAACTGATGCGGCATGTGTACGAGAACGACGCCGAGTCCCCGCTGCTCCACTATCGCACGCGGTGCCCCTGTGGCGTTCAATACTGTCGCATCACTCCGGAGGGAAAGGTCACGCCCTGCCCGTATATGCCCGAAGTGGCCGGCGACCTCTCGGAGCGCTCATTCGGCGAGATCTGGAGCGAAGCCACGGTCTTTCGACTGCTGCGGGAAGGGGAGCTGGGCGGCAAGTGCGGTCGATGCGAGTACCGCGAGATCTGCGGTGGCTGCCGAGCCCGGGCGTACGCCGCCGACGGGGACTTCCTCGGACCGGATACATCGTGCGCGTATGAGCCGGAGGGACGGAACGAGCCGGTGCGGCCCGCGGTGTCCGTCACCTACGGGGACGCGGCCAGCCTGGACATGACCTGGTCTCCCGAGGCGACGGCCCGTCTCGAGAGCATTCCTTCCTTTGTGCGTGGCGTGGTGGCGAGCCGGGTCGAGAAGTTCGCCCGCGAGCATGGCCGGGACCGGGTGACGCTGGAATTGATGGGTGAGGTACGACGGTCCATGCCCGTCGATTTTTCCAAACGGTTGCCGTTCTTCGCGGGCGGACGACCGGGCAACGACCAGGCGCGTCGAAAGCACTGACCTGAACCCTTTGATCGCTCCAGGTGAAGGGCGAACGGAGAGGGAAGAACGAGTGGACCTGACGAAGAGTCGTGACGGAAGACGGCGGTGGCTGATGCGCGCCGCCACGGGTGCCGGGCTCGCGCTGCTGGTCGCCATGCCGCTGCTCGCCCAGGCGGCCGGGCCCGACTACGGCGAGTTCGGGATCTTCGGCCTGGACCGCCGTGGCGCCGTCTGGATCGCGGCCCAGCTGCACCTACTCTTCGCGGCGTTCGTCCTCGGCGTACCGATGTTCGCCGTCGTGATCGAGGCGATCGGGATCTTTACGGACAACGAGCGCTACGACAAGCTCGCCAAGGAGTTCACGCGGCTCCTCCTCGTGGCGTACAGCGCCACGGCGATCTGGGGCGCGATCCTCGTCTTCTTCATCTCGACGCTTTACCCCCGCTTCTGGGTCTACCTGACGGCGATCTTCGCACCCTCGATGTGGCTCTACGCGGCGCTGTTCTTCTTCGAGTCGTTCACGCTCTACCTGTACTACTACGGGTGGGACGCCTGGAAGAAAGGGGCAGCCAAGAAGTTCCACTGGGGGCTGGGAATCCTGCTGAACATCTGGGGCACGATCGTGATGTTCATCGCGAACGGCTGGCTCACGTACATGATGAGCCCGCCCCCCGACGTGACGGTGGATACGGCCCCTCAAACGGTTCAGCTCTGGAGTGCGATCAACAATGCGACGTGGATGCCGATCAACATCCACAGGTTGATCGCGAACGTGGTGTTCGGCGGCGCGATCGTGGGGGCCTACGCGGCCTACCGGTTCCTGACTTCCGAGAGCGACGAAGAACGGGCGCACTACGACTGGATGGGCTACACCGGGAACTTGATCGCGATCGGGGCGCTGATCGTGCTCCCCTTCGCCGGCTACTGGCTGGGCCGGGAGATCTACGAGTTCAGCCAGCAGATGGGGATCACGATGATGGGCGGCTTCATGAGCTGGCTTTGGATCATCCAGGCCTTCCTCATCGGCGTGCTCTTCCTGGCGGGCAACTACTACCTGTGGATCGGCATGGGCCGCATCCCGGGCGCCGAGCGTTTCCAGCCGTACATCAAATGGATGCTATTGGTGCTCGTGGTCGGCGTGATCGTATGGGCGACCCCGAACACGATGATCGCGAGCCGCGACGAGGTCGCCGCCATGGGCGGGCAGCAGCATCCCTTCCTCGGGGTCCTCGGGGTCATGAGCGCCAAGAACACGGCCGTGAACCTCATGATCCTCACGACGTTCCTCTCGTTCATGCTGTACCGGCGGGCCAACAAGGAGCCAGTGGTGAGCTGGGCGAAGACGGGGACGATGCTCCAGGGCGCCGCATTCGCGATCGCGGCGGTCATCGTCGTCTTCTACGGCATATACGGGTACTTCGTCACCGCGATCGTCCGCATCGGCTTCTCGGTCTATCAGGTGCTTGCGGTCCTCGCGACGATCATCTTCGTGATCTTGATCGACTCCGCCATGCTGCGCGGGGCGAAGTCGAGGGGCGAGATCCAGTGGGGCAAGATGCCTGCGCGCTCCCAGTACGCGCTCCTGATTCTGGCCGTCACGTTCACCTGGCTCATGGGGCTCATGGGGTTCGCCCGGTCGGGGATCCGGCAGCACTGGCACGTCTACGAGGTCATCCGCGACACCAGCGAGCAGGCCTTCACGCCGGCACTCGGTCCGGCGGCCACCATGATCAGCATCTGCGTGGCGATCTTCTTCGGCCTTGTCGGGATGATCTTCTGGCTCGGCGGCCTTGCGGAGAAATCGGTGTACGAGGAGACGGCCAAGTGATTGCACTACAACGCGTTGCGAGAGTGGCCACGGCGCCCCTTATCGGAGCTGATTGGGAGGAACCGGTCGCATGACGAATCTCAAGATTCTTCTCACGATCATCGGGACGCTCGCCGTGTACACGCTCGTGGCGAACATCATCCCGCAGGTACAGTCGGCGGTCCCCAGGGAGATCGTGCTGACGGCCGAGACGACGCCCGAAGAGCTCGTCGCGATCGGTGAAGAGCTCTATGCGGGCGTCGGCGGCTGTACGGCCTGCCACGGCCTGGGGACGCGCGCCCCCGACCTCGTCGGCGTCGCCGGGTCGGTATGTGAGACGCGTGTACCGGGGCAAGACTGCAAGACGTATCTCTGGGAGTCTCTCGTGAACCCGACGGCGTACGTCGTCGAGGGCTTCCAACCGATCATGCTCGATCAGAGCCGGACAATTGTCCAGCCCCAGCTGTGGGCCCTCGTCGCGTTCCTTCAGGACCAGGGCGGCACGGTCACGGTGAACGCCGACGACTTCGCGTCCGCGCTGGCGGAAGATACGGCACCGGAGACGGCGCCGGCCGACGCTGCTCCGGTCGACCCGGCGAGCATCGACCCGGTGGCGGTCGCCCGGAACACCGGCTGTTTCGCCTGTCACATGTATAGCGGCGAGGGAGTTGAGCTCGGACCGCCGTTCGAGGAGGCCGTGGGCAAGGATCCCGAGTACATCCGGCGGGCGATCGAGGACCCCGGCGCCGACATAGCCGAAGGCTACGAGTCGGTCGCCGGGCTGATGGCGCCGGGGCTCGCCGGCATCATGTCGCCGGCCGAGCTCGACGCGCTCATCCAGTTCCTCGTTACAGGCGACCCCGGAGGCGGCGACGATGGAGACGATGGCTCCGGCGACGGAAGCGGCGAATAGGGAGGCGACGTCATGAATCTGAAGCACCCGTTCTGGCAGGGCGTGCTGGTTCTCGTGCTCGCCTATGTCGTCATCAAGTGGGGAATCGGATATCTCCTGCCGATGATCGGCGTCCCTAGCGCGCCGGTGCCGAGCACGGTGGTCACGCAATACATGCTGACGGTGCTGGTCGGCGTCCTCCTCTACATGAGCGCGGAGTCTGATCGATGGGCCGCGTTCAAGGCACCCATGGTGCGGACCATGGTGGATCCCGGACGCCGGGCGCTCCGCGGCATCCTTCTGGTGGGGCTCCCGCTCCTGGTCGGCTGGGTCGCGTACCAGGGCGTCAAGCCGAGCTTCGGGGCGCCAGCTACCCTTCGGTCGATCCACCCGGCGCCGCCGAATTCGATCACCTTCCGGGGAGCGACCATGGAGCTTGCCGGACTCGAGAATCCGCTCCGCCATTCCGGCGACATGGAGGCTCACCTTGCCGTCGGGAACGCCGTCTATACCCGCAACTGCGTCCCGTGCCACGGCGACCTCCTCGACGGCCAGGGTCACTTCGCCTCGATGCTCACGCCGGTTCCCGCCGACTTCACGAATACCGGCACGATCGTCCAGCTCACGGAGAGCTATGTATTCTGGCGTATCGCGAAGGGCGGACCGGGCTTGCCCAACGAGGGCGCTCCCTGGAACTCGGCGATGCCCGCCTGGGAGACGATCCTAGACGAGAACGAAACCTGGTCCGTCATCCTGTTCCTATACGAGCGTACCGGAAGCACGCCTCGCACGTGGGAGGAAGAAGGCGCGGAAGGGGAGGCGCACTGATGAGATCTGGAACACTGCTCAAGACGATCGCCACGTTCCTTCTCGTCGGCGCTGCCGGGCTGGTGGCGCAGGAGAACGAGAACGGCCGCGTCCTCTATGACCGTTGGTGCGCGGAGTGCCACGGCGCCGAGGGTCTCGGCGACGGGTCCGCCGCCGCGTCGATGCTTCCGCGCCCCCGCACCTTCAGCCAGGCACGCTACCAGGTCCGCACCACGGGTAGCGGTCAGCTGCCGACCGACGACGACCTGATGCACGTGCTGAACGTCGGTCTCCCGGGCACGACCATGCCGGGCTGGCCGAACCTGTCGGATCAGCAGAAGCGCGACGTCATCGAGTACATCAAGAGCTTCTCCCGGTTCTTTGCCGCCGGGCCGGCCCCCGAGCCGCTCGATTTCGGTTCTGATCCGGGTGGCGGGCCAGAGGCGCTGGCGGCGGGAGCCCAGGCGTACCTCACCCTCGAGTGCGAGGCCTGTCACGGCGCCGCTGGACGAGGCAATGGCACCTCCGCGCCGACGCTCGAGGACTGGCGCGGCTTCCCGATCCGGGCGGCCGATCTGACCGAGGCCTGGGCACTGAACGGGGGTAGCTCGGTCAACGACATCCACACACGTGTCCTCACCGGTCTAGACGGTACGCCCATGCCCGCGGCCATCGACGCGATGAACTCGGGCGTGGTGTCACCTGACGAGGTTTGGCAGCTCGCCCACTACGTCGCGAGCATGGGACCCCGCGAGCGGCCTCGCCTGCGCGAAGTGGTGCGCGTGGAACGAGCCTCCGAAGGGCTGCCACAGGACGGGTCCGACGAGGCCTGGGGGGACATCGAGGCGTTCTTCTTTCCGCTCGCCGGGCAAGTCATCGAGGTGCCGCGCAACTTCGCCCCCACCGTGGACGGCATCTGGGTGGAAGGCGTCCACGACGGGTCGGAGATGGCGTTCAGGGTGCAGTGGAACGACCCGTCGAGAAGCCCCGATTCCGAGTGGGACGAATGGCAAGCGAAGATTCTGGCGACGATGGATCTCGACGGCTTCGAGGCCCCAGCGCTCGACAGCACCGGCGCCGTCACCGTCAGATGGCCAGACGCGATCAGGCTGCAGTTCCCGTTCGAGGTCCCGGATGGTGCGGAGCGTCCGTACTTCCTCGGCGGCACCACCCGACAGCCGGTCTATCTCTGGACATGGAGCTCGAACGACGGCGTCGGTGAGGGGCGCGGACGCGGATACGGGTCGGTCGAGCCTCTACCCGGAGAGCTGCAGGGAACCGCCGAGTGGCAGGATGGGAGATGGACGCTCTACCTCAGGCGGCCGATCGCGGCGGGGGCAGACGGACTGACCTTCTCCGAGGGAGTGCCGATCCCGGTCGCGTTCTCCGCGTGGGACGGTTCGAGCGGCGAGACGGACAAGAGGGCCGGGGTCTCCTCGTGGTACTACGTGCTTCTGGAGCAAGAGCCCTCGAACGCGGTCGTGGTGACCCCCCTCATCGCGATCCTCTTGACTGGAGCGTTCGGGCTGGTTCTCGTTCGCCGTGCTCAGGGTCGGGCGCGAGCCTGATACGGAGCCAAATGACGCGGGTTTTCGCCGTAATCGCCTGAAAGATGGCAGGGAGGGCAGGATATGCGTAGCGAGTTTTTGAAGAAGGTCTCCGTGTTGGTTGCAGCCGGTGCGATGGCCGCATGCGGGGGCGGTGACAGTGGCGGGGGCGACCCCGGCGGCGACGCGGGCGGAGGGGAAGCCCCTGCGGCCGCTCAGGTCGATCCGGCCACGGTCGGCACGATCTCGGGCACCATCAACTTTGCGGGCGACTCGCCTGCCCCCACGGCGATCGACATGTCGGCCGAAGCGGACTGCGCGGCCGGCTACGGCCCGGACGGCCCGATGTCGAACAACGTGATAGCTGCCAACGGCAGGCTCGCGAACGTGTTCGTCCATCTCACTGGCGTGTCCGGCGGCCCGGCCCCGAGCGGCTCGGTCCAGCTCGACCAGGAGAACTGCCGGTATATGCCGCACGTCCTCGGCGTGCAGGTCGGCCAGAACATCGAGATCACCAACTCGGACGATCTGCTCCATAACATCAACGCGAGCCCGACCGAGAACCGCGGCTTCAACATCAGCCAGCCCCGCGCCGGCATCACCAGCAATCAGAGCTTCCCTCTTGCTGAGGTGATGGTCCCCGTGCGCTGTGACGTGCATGGCTGGATGCAGGCGTACATCGGAGTCGTCGACCACCCGTACTTCGGTGTCTCCGGTCCCGACGGGAGCTTCACCATCCCCAACGTGCCGGCTGGCACGTACACCGCGGAGGCCTGGCACGAGGCCTACGGCGCTATGTCGGGTAGCGTGACCGTCACCGCAGGCGGCACCGCTACGCTCAGCTTCGACTACAGCTCGGACATGGCGGGTGCGCACGTTCCGCTCGGCGAGCCGCTGGTCATCCGGCACGGAGAGCACGGCATCGAGGTGCACCGCGGAGCCCAGGACTAAGACGCACAACGGAGGGGCGGCGCGCGTCGCGTCGCCCCCCGCTCTAACCCGCAGGCTTCAATGAGGAGATAAGCCCGTGGATTGGTCGTTACCTCTCAATCTCTCCACCCAGGGCGTGGTGATCGACCGGTTGTTCTGGATCATCGCTGTTCTCACGGGGGTCGCGTTCATCCTCGTGGAAGCGGGGATCATCTGGTTCTCGATCAAATACCGCCGCCGCGACGGTCAGAAGGCGCACTACACGCATGGGTCCAAGAAGGCCGAGATCATCTGGACCGCAGTGCCCGCGGTGATCCTCGCGGTCCTGGGGATCTACTCCGGGGGCGTCTGGGCCGACATCCGGGGTGCGAGCGCGCTCCCACAGGACGCACTGACGTTCAACGTGGTCGCCAAACAGTTCGAGTGGAACATCACCTACCCCGGATCTGACGGACGGATCGACACGGCGGACGACTTCGTCGTGCGAAACCAGTTCCACTTCCCGGCGAACGAGCCGGTGATCGTGCGTCTCGAGTCGGAAGACGTCATCCACTCGTTCTTCGTGCCCGAGCTGCGGGTCAAGCAGGACGCGGTGCCCGGCATGACCATCCCGATCTGGTTCGAGGCCACCGGGACGGGCGAGTACCAGATCGCGTGCGCCGAGCTGTGCGGCCTCGGTCACTATTCGATGGACGCGCAGGTCGTGATTCACGACCGGGCTGATTTCGACGCCTGGTCGGCGGGACAGGCGGCAGGGAACTGACGGGTCGTTCGAATGCGCTCAGCGAACCACGAGGCGAGGTGAAATGGCCACGATCGTAGCCGAAGGAACGGGACAGGCGATCCTCGAGGAACACCATCCGCAGACGTTCTTGCGGAAGTACATGTTCTCCACGGATCACAAGATCATCGCGATCCAGTTCCTCATCTATACTCTGTTCTTCCTCATGATCGGCGGCTTTCTCGCGATCATGATGCGGTATCAGATCGCCTGGCCCGATCAGACGCTTCCGGGGGGCGGAATCCTCCCCGAGAGCATGGTGGCGAGCGGCTACATGCTGCCGGAGTTCTACAATTCCCTGGTGACGATGCACGGCTCGATCATGGTGTTTCTCGCCATCATGCCGATGCTGGTCGGCGTGTATGCGAACTACCTGATCCCTCTGCAGATCGGCGCGGACGACATGGCGTTCCCGCGTCTGAACATGATGTCGTTCTGGCTGATGGTGCCGGCGGGGTTGCTGACTCTGGCCAGCTTCTTCGTGGTCGGTGGCGCGGCTTCATCGGGTTGGACGCTCTACGCGCCTTTGAGCGCCCGTCCCGACCTGTCGGGCGTCGAGCTCGGGCAGATCTATTGGCTGCTGGCGCTCGTGCTCATCGGCCTATCGTCGATCCTCGGGTCCGTGAACTACATCACGACCGTGATCAACATGCGCGCGCCCGGAATGACCTGGTTCCGCATGCCTCTCACGGTCTGGGCGCTGTTCATCACCGCGATCCTCGGCCTTCTCGCCATGCCCGTCCTGTCGGCCGCGGGCATCATGCTCCTGTTCGACCAGACCATCGGGACGACGTTCTTCCTGCCCGAGGGTGGGGGGCAGCCGCTGCTCTGGCAGCACCTGTTCTGGTTCTTCGGACACCCCGAGGTCTACATCCTGATCCTGCCGGCCATGGGCTTCACCTCCGAGATCATCGCGGCCGGGTCACGGAAGCCGGTGTTCGGGTACCACGCCATGGTGTGGGCGATCATCAGCATCGCGTTTCTCGGGTTCGTCGTCTGGGGCCACCATATGTTCCAGAGCGGGATGAACCCCATGCTCGGGCTGAGCTTCACGATCTCGACGCTGTTAATCGCGGTGCCGTCAGCCATTAAGACGTTCAACTGGATGGGGACGATGTGGAGGGGGAACCTCCATTTCCACACAGCTATGCTTTTCGCGGTCGGGTTCGTCGCGATGTTCGCGATCGGGGGTCTGTCGGGGATCTTCATGGCGTCGACACCGGTCGACATCTACATCCACGATACCTACTTCATCGTCGCCCACATCCACTACGTCCTCTTCGGCGGGAGCCTCTTCGCGCTCTTCGGCGCGATCTACTACTGGTTCCCGAAGATGTTCGGGCGGATGATGAACGAGAAGCTCGGCAAGGTGCACTTCTGGCTGACGCTGATCTTCTTCAACCTCGTCTTCTTCCCCATGCACGGCGTCGGGATGGCGGGGATGATGCGACGGATCTACGACTCCAGCGGCTACGCGCATTTGCAGGGGATTCAGGACACGAACGCGCTGATCACGTTCGCGGCGCTCGGTCTGTACGCGTCCGGCTTCCTCTTCGCGTTCAACTTCTTCTGGAGCATGAAGAAGGGGAAGAAGGCCGAGGCGAATCCGTGGAACGCCACCACGCTGGAGTGGCAGACTCCCTCGCCGCCGATGCATGGGAACTGGGCCGAGACTCCCGTCGTCTATCACGGCCCGCACGAGTTCAGCCACCCGGATGTCGAAGACAAGGACTGGCTGGCGCAGAACGAGAGGCCGGACGTCGTGTCCCCGGCCGGCGGCGGGCACTAGGCCCCCGTCGCGAGCTCTTGAACGCCTGAACCGCTAGAACCGAGAGAGAAGGACGAGCGAATGGCACACGCCGCTGCCGCGACTGCTGGACGCGCTCACGAGCGCGGGCTGGACGTCTACACCCAGAAGGTGGGGATGTGGATCTTCTTGTGCTCGGAGGTGATGTTCTTTGCCGGGCTGATCGGGTCCTACATCGTCCTTCGATTCGGCGCGTCGGACGCGTGGGGAGAACCGGGCGAGGTGCTGAACGTGCCGGTCACCGCCGTGAACACCTTCATCCTGATCTGCAGCTCGGTCACGATGGTGAAGGCCTTCGCCGCGGCGCAGGAAGGCGATCAGAAGAGCATCAAGATCTACACGCTCGCCACCGCCGCACTGGGGGCACTTTTCCTCGGCGTTCAGGGCTACGAGTACACCGAGCTCATCCTGCACAGCGAGTGGCAGGGGAGTCACGGGTTCACCCCGCAGGCGGGTCTGTACGGGGCGACCTTCTTCACGATGACCGGCTTCCACGGGTTCCACGTCTTCCTCGGAGTCGTGTTTCTGAGCTGGGCCTCGATCCGGGCCTTCCGCGGGCACTGGGGTCCGAACAACTACCAGGGTCTCGAGGTGCTCGGGCTGTACTGGCACTTCGTCGACCTGGTGTGGATCATTCTCTTCACCATCGTCTATCTGATCTGATGCGGAGACCTCGCGAAGAGAGCTCGGCGGCGAGCACAATGGTACGAGAGGAACCGATGAACGGAGCGATTTCATGAGCGACCATGCCGGGGAGCACAAAGCTCCGAACTACATGCTCATCTGGCTGTATCTGTTCATCCTCACCGTCGCCGAGGTCGGGGTCGCGTTCCTCCCGATCCCCAAAGCGATCATCGTGTGGTCCCTGCTGATCATGGCGTTCTGGAAGGCGCTGCTGGTGGCGATGTACTACATGCACATGAAGTGGGAGCCGACAAGGCTGCGGCTCGTGGCGTTGGCACCGCTCCCGGCGGTCGCCATCATGATCATCGTCATCATGATGGAATACGTCTGAGCCGGAGCTTCCTGTGAAGTCGGAGAGTTTGGTCGAGGCCCCCCGGGGCCCTGCGCGGAGAAGGGCGGGATCTCCGGCCCGAAGTCGCGCCTCGGCCGGCGACTACCTCGAGCTCACGAAGCCGCGGATCACTGCCCTCGTGGTGGTGACCGCGGCTGCGGGGTTCTACCTCGGAAGCGCGGGGACATTCGACTTCGTCGGATTCGCGCACGCGATGATCGGCGTGGCCATGGTCGCCGCCGGAACCTCGGCCATGAACCAGGTCCTCGAGCGCGACGTGGACGCCCTGATGCAGCGGACGAAGAACCGGCCGCTCCCGGCCGGGCGAGTAGGACTCCTGCCGGCAGCCGTCTTCTCGGGGACGCTGGCAGCGGCGGGTATCGCCTACCTGGCCGTGATGACGAATGCCCTGACCGGAGCTCTCGCCCTGGCAACGTTCGTCAGCTACGACTTCATGTACACGCCGCTGAAACGCGTGCACTCCCTGTCGACCGTCGTGGGCGCGATCCCGGGGGCCCTTCCAGCACTGGGCGGCTGGACGGCCGCGACGGGCTCGCTCGGGGCAGGGGGTTGGGCCCTCTTCGCGATTCTCTTCGTCTGGCAGCTGCCGCACTTCCTGACGCTGGCGTGGATCCTCCGCGACGACTACGAGTCGGCGGGGATCCGCACGCTGTCGGTCGGGGATCAGGACGGCTTCCAGACCCGACATCAGACGCTCATCTATACGCTGGCTCTCTTACCGGTCAGCCTGCTCCCGACGGTCATCGGGATCACCGGCCCGATCTACTTCGGGGTGACCCTCTCGCTGGGCCTGATCTTTCTCTGGAAAGCCGTGGGTTTCGTGCGAACGCCCGATGCCACCGGCGCGCGCCGGGTCTTCAAGTACTCCGTGCTGTATCTTCCGCTACTTCTGCTGACCTTGAGCCTGGACAAGCTATGAACCCGATGGGCGGGATGACTGGTCAGGTCATGGACGGATACTTCTGGAGCATGCTGTTTCTCGCAGCCATGCCCTATCTGCTGCTTCTCGTCATCGGTGGGGGGCTCTTTCGGGCATTGCGCCGCCAGCGCGAGCGTGAGGTCGCCCATGCCCTGGAAGAACAGGTCGAGTGGGAGGGGCGCCAATGACGCTCCCCGCACGGACGATCCGTGACGGGGTCGTGGCGGGACTGCTGGCGGGGTTCGTGCTCGCCGTCCTGTTCTACTTCTACGATCTCGGGCAGGGGGCTCCCCTCAGGACGCCGGCCTTCCTGTGGGGCGCGCTCATCCAGAGCGGCGCGGCGGATCCCACGGCCGGCGTCGTCGTCGGGTACACGATCCTTCATTTCGCCGCCTGGAGCCTTCTGGGTGTTCTGGCGGCGATGCTGGTCCACTGGGCGACGCTGCCGCGGAGTCCGTTCATCGGGGCGGCGTACGGGCTCTTCGCGTGCTCGTTCGTCTTCTACCTCGGGTTGATCCGGGCCCCCGACGCGATGGTCCTGTCGGCGCCGGGCTGGCCCGCCGTCTTCTTCGGGAACGCGCTCGCTGGCGTCGTGATGTTCACCCACCTCCACTGGGTCAGCACCGAACCCGGCGTGATCGGGCTCCAGGACTTCCTGCAGACCCATCCGATCACGCGACGTGGTATCACGGCCGGGCTTCTCGGTGGCGTCGTCGTCGCCGTCTGGTTCCTGATTATCGATACGGTCTTGCGCGAACCCCTCTACACGCCAGCGGCCCTCGCCACGGTTCTGTTCCAGGGGGGAGGGGACCCGGGCTCCGTGGTGGTCGCCATGGGCCCGGTACTCGGCTACTCATTGGTCCACTTCGCGTTCTTCCTTCTGTTCGGAGTCATGCTGTCTGCCCTCGTGCGACAGGTGCAGAAGTTCCCCCCGCTGGCGTTCGGTCTGCTGATCCTGTTCGTGGTCTTCGAGGTCTTCTTCATCGCAATGGTCGCCGTGCTCGGGCGTTGGATCCTCCAGGAGCTCGCCTGGTGGTCGATCCTCGTGGGCAACATCTTCGCGGCCATCGCCATGGGCTCCTACATGTGGAAGGCTCACCCGAAGCTCGCCGAGCGGCTGACGGCCGACGCGCTTTGGGCGGACTGACCGGCCCTCTCCTCGTCGCGACCCGCAGCGAGCACAAACTCCAGGAGATCCGGGGGGCTTTGTCCGAGGCTCCGATCCGCTGTCTGGGGCTGAACGACCTCGGCCTGCCGGAGCTCGATGAAGAGGCGGACCTCGAGCCCTTCGAGACCTTCGAGAGCAACGCACTTTCGAAGGCCCGCTACTTCCACCACCGATCCGGGGTGCCGACCCTGGCAGACGACTCCGGCCTGTGCGTCGACGCGCTGGACGGGGGTCCCGGAGTGCGCACGAAACGGTTCGCACCCGACGATTGGGCCGCGCGCTGGGGTCGGGATGAGGCGAACAACCGCTGGCTGCTCGAACGTCTGGCGGCCGTACCCGAGGGCCGGCGCAGCGCGCACTATCGGTGCGCGATCGCCATCGTCGACGATCTCGAGTACGCGACATTCGTCGGGCAAGTCGACGGGACCATCGCCGTCGAGCCTCGCGGTACCGGCGGGTTCGGCTACGACCCGTTGTTCGTGCCGGATGGAGAAGACGCCACGTATGCTGAACTCCCGCCGGAGGTGAAGGCGGCCACGAGCCACCGGTCGCGGGCGCTCCGGCTCGCGCTGCCTCACGTCCTCTCCCTGGCCGACGGAACGTCGGGACCCTGAGGCGCTGTCTGGGCCCACCCCTCCCTCAAACCGCGTGTTTCCGGTAACGGCACACGAGTTGCCCGTACAGGTAGTCGGTTCTTGCTGCACCGGAGGATACGAGATGTCACCTCGATTCGAGATGAAGGCGATCCGCTCCTGGACACTTGGGCGCCGGGACCGTGCGGCCACTTCCGAGAGCTCGATACACGGCGATGCGGACGAGGGGGCGGTCGATCTTTCGACCGTGCTCGAGGCCTACGACCGCCGCTTCGAATCGGCTGCGGCCGAGGAGCGGACCGAAGCGGAACGGCATGAGCAGTTTCGCGCCGAGGCCTCTCGTCTCCTCGAGACGGTCATCGGGCCGACCCTCGTCGAGCTGGGTACGGAGGTCCGGGACCACGGTCACGGCTGGAGCGTCGAGTCGAGGGTGGACATCCTGGGTCAGCCGGCACTCGCATGTGCCTTTTCCCCGCGGGACAGCGCGGAAAACGGGATACAGCCCAACGAGCTGAGCTTCCGCTTCGCCTCCCCCGATCGGATGATGGTCGCCGGGGCGGCGCAGGACGGGAGCGAGTTGCAGGAGCTACCACCCAGGTCCTACCACATCGCCGATGTGACGGTCTCGACGGTCGCCGAGGAAGTCACACGCTTCATCACGAGGGTCCTCAGCTAGGACCCTCGCCAGACACATCGATCGGGGCGGCCGGATTTGAACCGGCGACCCCCTGCTCCCAAAGCAGGTGCGCTACCGGACTGCGCCACGCCCCGTTCGCACGAAGATGACGGCCGCCGAGCCGTAAAGCCAGTCGAAGCGGACGGGCCGCGACCCCGAAAGCCAAGCGTGGACATCTCCCAACACTGTACTGCAGACCTGATGCATCATCCTGTCGGTGTGACGCCACAACATCGCGTAAGTCCTTGTCCTGCAGCACGTTCCGAAAGCCTCGCAGAATACATGTCGTAAGCTGGTGTGAAATATCAGCTTACAGGATTTGAGAGCTGTGTTCGCCGGACTGGGCCGCCAGAGATGGTACGCCCGTTGCCCCTGCCCCCCCATCACCCGGTGGATCCGCGAGGCAGAAAAGCGGATCCGTAACCCTCCACGAGGGAGGACGTTACGCGACCGGGCCATTGCACGCGTGAACCGGGCAATGGGGCGGAGGTCGGGACGGGCGGGACCCGAGCAGCGCGCGGACGGCTGGAGACGCGCGACGTATGCGACGCACGATCCGACAGAGAAGCCGAAGACTGGGCCAGCGAGGGCAGAGCGCCGTGGAGTTCCTGATGGCGCTACCCCTCGTACTCCTGCTGCTCGCCGGAATCTTCGAGTTCGGCAAGCACTTCTACACCCGCCTGACGCTCCGCCACGCGGTGGCCGAGGCGGCCAGATTCGCGGTCACCGGGCAGAGCCTCATCGACCAATCCACGGGTCAGCCGATGTCGCGCTCCACCTCGATCGTTCAGGTGATCGTCGATAGGGCCGCGGATCTCGACGTGGACGTCACCGGCATCTCGCTGAATCCTCCTGACGGTGGCGGCCCAGGGCAGATCGTCCAGATCGACGCGACCTATCGCTACAGGTTCGTGCTCACGCCGATTGCGAAGTTCTTCGGCAACGGCTTCGTGGACTTCACGGTGTCGACCGCCGTAATCAACGAGCCGGCGTTCTGATGGCCCGGGATCGCCGCGCGCGCGCGCTGGATCGCGGTCAGGGCCTGGTCGAGCTGATGCTCGTCCTCCCGGTTCTCTTGACTCTCACGTTCGGAATTCTCGAACTGGGGACGCTTCTCGACGTGAGTCACTCGATCACGGGGCTGACACGGGAAGGCGCCAACATGGCATCCCGTGGAGCCCACCTGGACTCAGTGCTCAACGTCACGGCGTACAACGGGGCGGCCATCGGGCTCCAGTCTGGCGGCGGTGTCGTCGCCAGCGAAGTGGTGATGCAGGGAGCCGTTCCCATCGTCATCGATCAGGTCGCGACCCAGGGGTACACGGGGCTCAGCCGGCTCGGGTTGCTCGGAGGACCGGCGACGCCGCTCGCGGGGCAGGGCCTGACCGACGGGAAGACGTATTTCGTCGTGGAAGTCTTCGCCCCATACCAGCCCTTCACGCCGCTCGACGCCCTCGTACGGGCCGTCGTCCCCGATACGCTCTACGACCGGACGGTGTTTTAATGCCTGTTGCCCCGTCGATTCGGGCGGAAGCCCGGCGACTCGCCGCGGATGAGCGAGGCGGAATCCTCGCGTTCGTCGCCGTGGCGATGATCATGATGCTCGCCTCGACCGGTCTCGCGGTCGACCTCGGACGCGGATACGTGGAAAGGATGCGTCTCGGACGAGCCGTCGATGCAGGATCCCTGGCCGCCGCTCGAGCGCTCCGGCTCGGACAGGCGGTTGCACAGAACGAGGCGGATGCGGTGGCGCGGGCCAACGGGATCGACGGCACCGGGGGGGTCGCCACGTCCGTGGTGTTCGGTGTGAACAACCGGGGCGAGAACACGGTCACCATGAGGGCCAGCCGGACGATCCCGACCACGTTCATGAAGGTGCTCGGGCGGGACGACATGTCGTTGGGCGTGGCGGCCACCGCGGCCGTGCCCCCGATCGATCTCGTCCTCGTGCTCGACCAATCCGGGTCACTCGGGGCGACGGGGAGCTTCGGGCAGCTCCAGAACGCAGCTCAGAACTTCGTCGGCTACTTCGACGATTCGATCGACCAGCTCGGTCTCGTGTCCTTCCAGGTCGTCGCGGCAGATCGGTTCCAGCTCGCGCACTCGTTCTCCGGCATGATCACGACGGAGATCAGCAATCTGAGCCCGGCCGGCGATACCAACATGGGTGAGGCCCTGCGGCTCGCCAGCCTGCAGATGCAGCGCCCGAACGTCCGGCCGAGCTCCGGGAAGGTTGTGGTGTTCTTCACCGACGGCCGGGCAACCGCGCTGCGCGGGCCCATCGGTCCTCCCGGGAACCCGGCGGACCGCGTGATCGCAGTCGAGTCCCGCACGTCGACCCTCGTGCGCGGGTACTTCGATAATCCGGACCAGTTGCCCCTGAACGTGCAGGCGAATCCCGACGGGTGCAGTCAGTTCCCACAGTGCTGGGGGTGGGATGAGCCGACCGTCCGGGCGCAGAGTGCCGCCGCAGGGCTGGGGATGGCGCATGGGATTCGTGACCTTGGGGCCGCGATCTACGTGGTGGCGCTCGGAGATCCGGACCAGACCGACCCGCTCATGACCCCCGATCTCCCGTACCTCCAGGCGATCGCGAACGAAGGCGGGATCGTGAGTGGTAGCCAGCCGCAGGGACGTGTCTTCTTCGCCCCCACGGCCTCCGAGCTCCAGCAGATGTTCGATCTCGTCGCGCAGGATCTCCTCGTGCGCCTGTCGGGCTGAGTCGGATACCGGCGGCTGCCTCCCGGCCGCCTACCCGGTCGTGCGGTCCCGCTCCCCGCGGGTCGTGCGGCCGGGCCTCCCCCCAAAGACCCGTTCGCGTCGCGAGTTCGGCTATTCCACGCGGGTGCCCGCCCCTAGATTCCCTCTCGCCCGGGTGCAGCCAGGAGAACCGCTAAGCGAGTGAAGATGGCCAGGACGTCGAAGCTCGCGGCTTTCGCCGCCCTCCGAAAAAATCGCGATTTCACCAAGCTGCTCGCGATGATGCTCCTCAGCTTCCTCGTGATCTTCGTGGTCGGCGTACTGCGACCCATTCGAGACGCCATCGCGCTCGACGGTCTCGAGCCGGGCGACTTCTATCAGGTCTACTTCGTCAGCGCGATCGTCGTGCTGTTCGTTCCCATCTACAACCGGCTCGCCGACCGTATCCGGTGGAAGGAGCTGATCCCGGCGGTCGCGCTGTTCTTCGCGGCGAGCATGGTGGTCTTTCGATTCCTGTATCTCCCGGGTAGCGCCGTCTTCGGGATGGCCTTCTACGGGTGGTACGATCTCATGGTCGCCGCTCTCGTCACCCAGTTCTTCATGGCGACCCAGCTCTTTTACAATGCGCGCGACGCGAAGCGCGCGTATCCGCTGGTGATCGCCGCCGGCTCCGTTGGAGCGGCGGTGGGCGGCGGCATCACGGCGTTCTTCTCGCAGCGCGTCGGGACCGCGAATCTCCTGCTGGTCGCGGGGGCGGCGATCGTCCTGTTCGCTGTCGGGATTACCCTCGTGTGGCGTCGGGAAGACCCGGACGCCGGACGGCCACGCGAGCGAAATCAGGACGAGCAGTTCTCCTCGCGAGAGTTCCGCAGGATCTTCTCGAATCGACAGGTGCAGCTGATCGCGACATCGGTGCTTCTCACCGTTCTCGTGAAGCAGTTCGTCGACTATCAGTACAAGACGCTCACCCGCGAGGTCTTCCAGGATCTCGATCGGGTCAGCGGCTTCCTGGGGCTCGTCGACGCTGCCACCCAGTGGCTTCCGATCATCGTCCTTCTCTCTCTCCGGCCCATCCTGAGACGCTGGGGTGCAGGTGTTACGGTGTTGATCTTCCCGACGGTGATGATTCTCGCCACCGGGGCGCTCGCCACGGTCCTGACGCTGCCGGTCGCGGTTATGGCCCGGACGGGGGAGCGGATGTTCCGGTATTCGGCGGAGCGGACGGGGCGGGAGATCCTCTACGTGCCGGTCCCTGATAACATCCGGCTCAAGGCCAAGGCCTACATCGACGTCGCGGTGGAGAAGGGACTCGGCAAGGTCCTGTCCGCCGTGATCATCCTGCTCCTGGTGCTGGCCACGGGGTCGATGTCGATCATGAATCGTCTCGCCCTGATCGGGTTCATCGGCCTGGGCGCCGCGGTCGTGCTGCTGTTCGTCTTTCTCCGCGTCCGCCGCGAGTACGTGAGGAGCCTCGCCGCATCGATCGAGGGCAGGTTCGCGAGCCTCAGAGGCACGTATATCCCGCTGGTGGAGCAGGGCACCAGACGCATGGTCCGCGAGGCGCTTGCGAGCGGCGAACCCCTGAAAGCAGCGTTCGCACTCGATCTCATCGAGCAGGGGGACGATGAGGACGTGGCGCCGTTCGCGGACGAGCTGACAGAGCTGACAGCGAGTGACACCGTCGAGCTGCGGCTAAGGGCCCTCGACATCCTCGCCCGAGCACCACTGGCGGTCGAAGAGTCCGTCCTCCGGGAGCGGCTCACGGACGATTCGGCCCGGGTGAGGGAACGCGCCGTACGCGCCCTCGTGGCCCGTATCGATGGGCCGGCGGACGAACTGTTTGGCGAGCTTCTCGATCATCCCGATGCGCAAACGCGCGCCGCGACCCTGTCCTGTCTCCGGGGGACTGCAGAGCCGGAACTCGCCGCGCGAGTCGTGGGGCCGATCTTCGCGCGGCACCTGGAGACGAACGGTGACGCGGACCAGGCGGCTCGGCTCGAGCTCGCAGTGGCCGCCGGCATGCTTCCGGGCGACGAGGCGGCCACGCAGGTCGTCCGCCGACTCCTTGAAGACGACGAGGACGAGGTCGCTCGGGCGGCCGTCGCCAGCGCGGCGAGGCTCGGCGGCCCCGAGCTGACCTCGGACGTCATTCAGGCCCTGGGTCCCACCGGAACCCGCGAGGCGGCCCGGGACGCGCTGGCCCGTCAGGGTGAGGCGGTGCTGCAGCCGCTGATGACGGCCCTTTCGGTCCGGACCACCGACCCCACCGTCCGCCGGAATGTCCCGTCCGTCCTGGGCGAGATCCCGACGGACGCGACCGTCGACGCGCTCATCGAAGCCTACATGCTGCCCGAGACTGAGCAGGTCCTCGACAACCGGGCGCTCGGGGCCTTATCCCGGCTCCGAGCCGCGACCGACCTGTCGTTCCCGGAAGGCCGCGTGCTGAAGGCCGTGGGGCGTGAGGTCGATTCGGCTGAACGGTATTCACGAGCTCGCGTGATCGCAGGCAGCCTGCCGCCGGCGACGAGCGTCTCCCTCCTGCGCCGAGCCCTCGCCGAGGCCATCAGCGAGCGGCGCGAAGGGGTTTTCCGGTGGCTGGGTCTCCTCTACTCGCAGGGCGGGATGTATCGGAGCTATCTCGCCATCGAGGGGGGCGAAGACCGACCCAGGGCAAACGCGCTCGAGTGGCTGGAGAGCACGGTCGGGCACACTCTCTTCATGACACTCGACCCCGCGCTCGGGACGGGAGAGGCGGTGGACGGGGATGGAGGGGGACTCGAAGAGTTGAGAAGATTGTGGGACGACGAGGACGTCTGGCTTGCGCGACTGGCCGTCTGGGCCTGCTACGACACCGCGCCGGCGGAGACATTGGAGCACCTTGCCGCCTACGCCCCGGGCGACCCTGGACTCCAGCGATCCGTCACCCGCCTCAGAAGACGTCCCACGGCGACCGTGGGCCAAACGATCGATCCGGAGAGCGACGACATGGACCTCATCGAGAAGGTTTTCCTCCTTCAGAACGTCGATCTGCTCGGTGGTGCACGCAGCCAGCAGCTGGCCCTGCTCGCGTCCATCGCGAACGAACTGGAGGTGGATGCGGATCAGGTGCTGATTTCACGAGAGGAACCAGCGGACGCTCTTTACGTAGTCATCGATGGCGAGGTCGCTCTCGGTGGCGTCGCGGGCAAGTCGATCACGGTCGAAGCCGGGGCCGCCTTCGGTACGTGGGCCCTGATCGACCGTGAGGCCAGCCTGCTGGAGGCGAAAACGACGAGGCCCTGCAGGCTATTGAAGATTCGACAGTCCGAATTCCGCGACCTCCTCGTAGATTATCCGGAGTTGGCCCTGGACCTGCTCCAGGGACTCGCACGGCGAATGCGAGCGCTTGCGGCGTCCGCCTGATCCGATGGCATACGTACAGAACATCCGACGAGAGAGACATCCGCGATGACGGGTCTGTCAGATACCAAGGTGATGATCGTCGACGATGAGGAGATCATCGTGGGCGCCATCCAGAGCTTCCTGGAGTTCGACACGGAGCACTCTGTGCTCCCGTTCACGTCGCCGGACAGGGCACTCGAGGCGCTGGGCGAGCACACGGTCCACATGATCGTCGCGGACTACATGATGCCGGAGATGGACGGGGTAACGTTCCTCACGCGGGCGCGGGAAGTCCAACCCCAGGCGACTCGAGTACTGCTCACGGGATACGCGGACAAGCAGAACGCGATCCGGGCCATCAACGAGGCGGGCCTCTACCATTATCTCGAGAAACCCTGGGACAACGAAGCTCTCAAGATGATCATCCGAAACGGCGTCGAACGCTCGGCCCTGTTTCTCGACCTTCAGGCGCGCATGGCGGAGCTCGCGGAAGCCAACGCAGAGCTCGATGACTTCCGCGAGCGCCTGATTCACGCATTTCTGTGAACGACCGCCCGGCGGCCACGATGCCGACAGAGGAGCCCGAGCAGGCGCTGATCGACCAGGCGCACCTCTCGACGCTCGCGACGCTCGTCGCCGGGGTGGCCCACGAGCTGAACACGCCGCTCGGCGCGATCCGCAGCAACCACGATGTGATCGAGCGAGCGCTCCTCAAGCTACAGGACATCCTCGAGGACGAAGTCGTGACGCCCGACGAGCTACAGGACGTCCGTAAGATCGTCCGCGCGATGGATGGCGTGTTACGGACCAACGGCATCGCGGTCGACCGCATGCGTCAGATCGTGGAGAGCCTCGGGACGTTCGGAAGACCTGACCGGGCTGAAGTCGATCGAGTCGATCTTCGCGAAGGCCTCAATGGCACGCTCGCCGTCCTGAACGCCGAGCTCAAGAAGCACTCCGTGGTGAAGGACTACCAGGACATCCCCGACATCGAGTGCTTCCCGAACCGGCTGAACCAGGTCTTCATGAACCTCGTCCACAACGCGGCGCAGGCGATGGAGCCTGGGGGCACGCTGACCGTCCGCACCCGTACCGACGCCGATGCAGTGGTCATCGAAGTCGAGGACACGGGAAAGGGGATCAGCCCCGATCATCTGGCGGAGATCTTCAAGCCCGGGTTCACCACCAAGGGCCAGCGCATGGGGATGGGTCTGGGTCTCGCGATCTCGAAGCAGATTATCGATCATCATGGTGGGAGCATTTCCGCCAACAGCACGGTCGGCGCAGGCACGACGTTCCGTCTCAGCCTGCCGCTGACGCTCCCGGCCAACACCCGCGACGAAGGAGGTTCAGATGCGAGTGCGTGAATGGAGCTTGGCGATCGCGGTGACCCTCGCGGTTCCCGCGGCGTCTTGGGGACAGGACGCCAACATGGCGCTCCCGGTCGATCAGCTCGAGGAGATCATGAGCACCGGGGACTTCCAGGTGGTCTCGGTCACGACCTCCAGGGGGCTTCCCTCGGAGCGGACGTATCAGATCACCGCGCAGGCGGGCAATGCCATGATACAGATGAAATACGCGCCGGCGGCACGCGGCGCGGACGAGTTCAACAATCGTCCGCGATACGAGCTCGCGGCATACGAGATCCAGAAACTGTTTCTGGATCCGGAGCACTATGCGGTCCCCCCGACGCGTGCCCGCGCCTTCCCGAGGTCACAGGTCCAGGGCGTTCTCGACATGCTCCAGGTCGACTACAAGCCGGAGGCCGAGTCCACGTTCGGGGACTGGGACATGACGCTCGTCCTCCTGCAATACTGGCTGTGGAACGTCGAGGTCCCGGACGAGCTGGACGATGGCGATCGACAGGAAGACGATGTCTACGCCACTCATCTGGGGAACTTCAACCTCGTGACGTACCTCATCCGCCACAACGACTCGAACGAGGGCAACTTCCTTCGATCGACGGTTGCGGAGAGCCCCCGGATCTTCAGCGTCGACAACGGCGTCGCGTTCTCCAACGAAGAGAGCAACCGCGGCTTCTACTGGCGGGATGTCCAGGTCGACCGCTTTCCGGCCGAGTCGATCGAGAGGCTGAGGAGCATCACGGAGGACGAGCTTCAGGCGGCCCTCGGAACGGTGGCCGAGTTCGAGCTGCAGGGAGGCCAGTTCGTCCAGGTCCCGTCAACTGAGAACATGAACCCGGGACGGGGCGTCCGTGCGGGTGACGGTCGCATCCAGCTCGGGCTGACCGAGTCGGAGGTCCGGCAGATGTATCGGCGTCTCGAGCGCCTCATCGGTTGGATCGACGGCGGTCGGTACACCGTCTTCTAGTCGGGTTCGCGAGCCCATCGTGTTCACTCGTCTCCACCCACGCAGGGCAGGGGCCCGCGCCGTCATGCTTGCGGTCGGGTTCCTGGCGCTCACCACGTCGTCCGTCCGGGCGCAGGACGAAGAGCTTCGCTTCGACGGCGAGTACGGGTTGTACGTCCGCGTTGTCGACGATGGCCTGGAGGTCCGGTGGATCACGGCCGAGGCCGGCCCCGGGATGCTACATGCCTTCGTCGAGAGCGAGGAGATCGAGCGCGTGCGCACCGCGTCCGCGCAAACCCACTTCGTGTTCGTGGAGACTCTGGCCCCCGAGGTCACTCTGGTCTACGGGGCCGATGGAGGAGAGGCCCACCGGACCGCGATCGTCAGAGAGCCGCGAGCGGAGCCCGAGATCGAGATCGATGGGGTCGAGACCGCCTACATGTTCGGCGACGTGCACGGCGAGTTCGATCGCGTAGTCGGTCTTCTCAGAAACGCTCGACTCATCGATGAGGAGCTCGAATGGGCGGGGGGCGACAGCCACCTCGTATTCCTGGGCGACATCTTCGATCGGGGCGACGATGTCACGCGCGTCCTGTGGTTCCTCTACAGACTCGAGCGGGAGGCGGCCCAGGCAGGCGGCGCCGTTCACGTCGTCCTCGGCAATCACGAGGTGATGGTGATGTCCGACGACGACCGATACGTCGGGTTCAAGGAAACGGCGATCGCGCAGGCGCACGGGGTGAAGTACGCGAAGCTCTTCGACCCGCACGATTCTGTCCTGGGGCGCTGGTTGGCGCACAAGCCGGGTCTGGTCCGAATGGAGGACCTGCTCCTCGCCCACGGAGGCGTGAGTCCCGAGTACAGGGACTACACCCTTCAGGGATACCAGGACAGTCTTCGGACCTTCATCGACGAGGAGCTGTTCAAGCGTTGGGGCGATCAGGAGTACCTCGACTCGTATGGCGAGGACCCGGAGCCCGACGAGTTCATCGCCGACTCGCTGGGTGTCCTTCGTCGGTGGAACTTCTTCTTCGAGGGAAGCAGCGTGCTGTGGTTCCGGGATCTCGTGCAGTCCGACACGCTCGGGGTCTTTCTCGATGAGGTCCTGGAGCACTTCGACACGAAGGTACACGTCGTGGGACACACACCGGTCAAGACGATTCGGGAGATGTACGACGGGAAGCTGATTGCCACCGATCTCGAGGAAGCCGCCACGGAGCTCCTGCATCTCGCGAGACGGAAGGACGGGGGGTGGGATCGGTATCGCATCCCGCTCTTAGGGGAGCCGACACCGCTAGCGGAGCTCCACAGCGAGCGTTAGCGGCCGGGCAGCTCTCCGTGTATCACCTCGCCCGCGATGACCGTCGCGGCGGCGGTCGCGGGACGGTAGTGGTACAGCCAGTGGTCGACATCGGGCGCATCGAGCACCGCGAAGTCTGCCACCTTCCCGGGCTCGAGCGACCCCAGTTCCGACTCCCTTTCGATCGCCCGGGCCGCATATCGCGTGGCGCCCTTGATCGCCTCCGCTGGAGTCATTCGCTGTCGGTTGCACGCCAACAGCAGCGCCAGAGCCAGATCGTTCGATGGGGCGGTGCCCGGGTTGAAATCGGTAGCCACCGCCACCGCCGCCCCGGCCTCGATCAGTCGCCTCGCCGGCGGCGGGTCCTGGTTCAGCACGAGGGTGGCGATGGGTAGCGTCACGGCTACGACTCCGGCGCTAGCGAGCGCGGCGATCCCGGCGTCGGAGACGAACTCGAGATGATCCGCCGAGGCCGCTCCCAGCTCCGCCGCCAGCTCGGCCCCGCCCCCGTCCGCCAGCTGATCCACGTGAAGCTTCGCGGACATGCCGTGCGCCGTCGCGACGCGGAAGATCCGGCGAGCCTCATCGACCGTGAATGCGCCCTCTTCGACGAACACGTCGCAGAAGTCCGCCAACCCATCCGCGGCCACGGCCGGGATCATCTCTTCGATCAGCAGCCGGACGTATTCCTCGCGACGCTCACGGTACTCCGGCGGAACGACGTGCGCGCCGAGGAACGTCGAGACGATCCTCTGCGGCCCCTCATCGGCCAGCGTCCGATAGACGCCGAGAAGCCGAAGCTCCGTCTCCACATCGAGCCCGTATCCACTCTTGCACTCGATCGCCGTGACTCCCCGGGCAAGCATCTCGCTCGCGAACCCGCGGGCCCGGTCGAGGAGGGACGCTTCGTCCAGACGACGGGTCTCACGGACGGTCGAGGCGATGCCTCCTCCCGCGGCGGCGATTTCGAGGTACGAACGTCCGCGTATCCGATCCGCGAACTCTCCCGCCCGCCAGCCTCCGAACGCGAGGTGCGTGTGGCAGTCGACCAGCCCCGGCACCACGAGGCGTCCACCCGCATCGAGGACCGTTTCGCCACCGTACGCCCCCGGAATCCGGTCCGCCGGCCCGGCCCATGTGACCAACCCCTCGCGCCAGGCGAGGGCCGCATCCGGAACCGCATCGATCGCGCCCTGTCCCTCCGGCGACGCGCACGTCACCAGCGAAGAGATTCCCGTGAGGACCGGCACGTCAGTCCCCCGTCATCGCGGATCCCGGCCGGCGCCGCTCACCCGGACTCTCGACTCAAATCGATCATCGGGAGGTCGACCCCCCGCTCGCGCGCCGTTTCGATCGCGTCCTCGTAGCCCGCGTCCGCGTGCCGCATCACACCGGTGCCGGGATCGCAGGTCAGCACGCGCTCCAGCCGCCTCGAACCGGATTCCGTGCCGTCCGCTACGCACACCATGCCAGCATGGATCGAGTAGCCGATCCCGACACCGCCCCCGTGGTGCAGCGACACCCAGCTCGCACCGCTGGCTGTGTTCAGGAGGGCGTTGAGGAGGGGCCAGTCGGCGATGGCATCCGAGCCGTCCTTCATCCCTTCCGTCTCGCGATTCGGGGACGCGACGGACCCCGTATCGAGGTGATCGCGTCCGATGACGATCGGGGCGTCCACCCGGCCCGTCTTCACGAGCCAGTTGAATCGCTCGCCCATCTCCGCTCGCTCGCCGTACTCGAGCCAACAGATCCTCGCCGGCAGCCCCTGGAAGTGGACCTTCTCGCGCGCCTTCCGGATCCATCTGGCAAGAGAGTCATTCTCCGGAAACGTCTCGAGCACCGCGTCGTCGGTGGCGGCGATGTCCGCCGGGTTTCCGGAGAGAGCGGCCCATCGAAACGGCCCGGCCCCGCGGCAGAAGAGCGGCCGGATGTACTCCGGGACGAACCCCGGGATTCGGAACGCCTCCTCCATGCCACGTAGATCGGCCACGTGGCCGCGGAGGTTGTTCCCGTAGTCGAAGGTGATGGCGCCCGCCTCCTGCATGGCGAGCATAGCCTCGACATGAACGACCATCGAATCCAGGACGCGATCCTCGTATCCCACCGGGTCCGTAGTCGACATTTCCTCGGCCCGATCTACCGAGAGCCCGGCCGGGATGTAGCCGACGCGGAGATCGTGCGCCGCCGTCTGATCGGTGAGCACGTCGGGAATCGCCCCGCGCTCGACCATCGCGGGCAGCACCTCGGCGATGTTCCCGAGCAGGGCGACCGAGAGGGCCTCGCCCGCGGCTTTCGCCTCCCCGACCAGGTCGAGCGCCTCGTCCAGGTTCGTCGACATGCGGTCGCAGTAGCCGGTTTCGAGCCGACGGCGGATGCGCTCTTCGCGCACTTCGACTCCGAGAAACGCCGCACCGTTCATCGTCGCCGCGAGCGGCTGGGCCCCACCCATTCCGCCAAGTCCGGCGGTCACCACGAGGCGCCCCGCAAGCGATCCCCCGAAGTGGTGTCTGGCAAGCTCCGCGAACGTCTCGTACGTCCCCTGGAGGATCCCCTGCGTCCCGATATAGATCCAGGATCCAGCCGTCATCTGGCCGTACATCGTGAGCCCGAGCGCCTCCAGCCTTCGGAACTCCTCCCAGGTGCCCCAGCGAGGCACCAGGTGTGAATTCGCGATGAGCACGCGAGGGGCTTCCTCGTGTGTGCGGAAGACGCCCACGGGCTTCCCGCTCTGCACGAGCATGGTCTCGTCGTTCTCCAGCCGACGGAGCGTCTCGACGAGCTTTCCGTACGACTCCCAATCGCGGGCGGCTTTCCCCGTCCCGCCGTAGACGACGAGTTTCTCCGGAGCCTCGGCGACCTCGGGATCCAGGTTGTTCATCAGCATCCGCAGGGCGGCCTCCTGGTGCCAGCCCTTGCAGCTGATTTCCGTCCCACGGGGCGCCCTGATCGGGCCGTCGGGCTTCATCCGGTCTCGTCCTCGGCAGGTTCGAGAATCTGATTCGGGTCCAGGTCGTCCAGTATATCGGCTCCGACGCCCGCGAGCGCGGCACGCGGGATTGGACCGATCACCTCCGTCCCGACGATGCCGACTCCCACCGCGAAGGCACGCGTCGCAACCTCCTCGTATACGCGTGCGAGCGACGTGGTGTGATAGTCCGTCAGGTTCATCGTGACCTGAGTAAGGCCCCGATGCGAGAGCGTGAGGCCGAGTGCCCGCACGCCCGTGAGCCCGCCACTCGACGCACGAATCGCGGAAGCGATCGCCCGCGCCGTTTCGACGTCCGGGTCGGCCAGGTTGACGTTGAAGCGGACCAGCGGGGGTCGCACGCCGGCGATCACGGCGCCGGCGGCGGGGTGGGGCAGCGACGGCCCCTCATCCGGTCGCCACTTGTCGGAGGCCATCTTGTCGGCCAGGCCCTCGAATCCGCCGGACCGGACCGCCGGAAGCGGACACCGATGCGGGGCGGTGGCGGCATCCTCGTAGTAGAAGACGGGCACCCCCCCCGCACCGACCCGGGCCCCGAAGGCCCGACATGCTTCCAGGGCAGCCGCGTGCCGGTCGGGCTCGTGACGCTCGGCAACGAAGGGTACGACGTCCAGGGCCCCGATCCTCGGGTGCTGCCCCTCGTGCCGGGTCAGGTCGATGCGGGCAAAAGCCTCCGTCGCCAACCGCGTCGTCGCCTCGACCACTGCGTCCGGTAGGCCACGATAGGCGAGGACCATCCGGTTGTGGTCCGGATCGGCCGACGAGTGGACAAGCTCCACCCCCGCCGATCGCACGGCTTCGGTCAGCGCGTCGATCGAGGCCGTGTCGCGGCCCTCGCTGACGTTCGGTTCACACAGGAGGATCACGGGGTCCGGATAGGTCTCCCCCGGCCGGCCCCGATCATGGGATGGGCCCGCCCAGCCCCTCTTCTGCCGCACGCAGCAGCTCGCCCGAGTCCATCATCCCTTCGACGACTTCGAAGTCGGGAGCCAGCGCCCGGTCCGCGACTACGGGACGGATTCGCTCGCGCAGTGCCCTGTACACAGGAGCGGTACCGGCGCCGAGCTTCGCTTCGCCGCCAGGTCGCAGCCACACCGCCTGCGCCGCCGCCACGAGCTCGATCGCGACGACCTTCCGCACGTTCGCGACGATCTCGCGAGCGTGCCTCGCCGCGTTCGCACCCATGCTCACGTGGTCTTCCTGGTTCGCGCTCGACGGGATCGAATCGACCGAGTCGGGGTGGGCCAGCGTCTTGTTGTCGGAGACGAGCGCGGCCCCGGTGTACTGGGTCGTCATGAGGCCTCCGTGCAGACCCGCCTCCTCGATGAGCATCGCGGGGAGGCCCCCGGAAAGCTCAGGCGTCAGTGCCCGAAAGACACGTCGATCCGACAGGTTCCCGGCTTCGGAGATCGCGATCCCGAGCGTATCCAACCACAGCGCGGGTCCGGCACCGTGAAAGTTCCCCCCCGAGATCGCTTTTCGCGTGGGATGGTCCGCTCGATCAGGGAAGATCAGAGGGTTGTCGGACGCGGCGTTCAGCCCCCCGGCGATCCGGTCCCCGAGGAACCCGAACATGTCGTGGATCGGTCCCAGCACCTGGGGCGTGCACCGCAGGCTGTAGGCATCCTGGACTTTGGCCGGATCCGAATCCACGAGCCCGCTTCCCGCCAACAGCGCCCTCAGACGAGCCGCGGTCCTCACCTGACCGGGCTGGTTGTTCGCCTCATGCAGGTCCGGGTGAAACGCTTCCGTGAGGGCGCGCAGACCCTCCATCATCAGGGCGGCCGCGATCTCCGCGTGCACGAGCACCCGGCGAGCGTCATGTATCGCGAGTGCCGCGCCCGCGATCATCATGGTCGTGCCATTCGTAAGGGCGAGGCCCTCCTTCGCCTCAACGATCGGGCGCTCGATCCCCGCGACGCGCATCGCCTCGTCCCCCGTCATCAAGGCGCCGTCGAGCCAGGCTTCACCGCTCGAGTCCTCCGCCATCTCCTCGGGCCCGCGGGTCGCAACCGCCGCCAGGTGGGCCAGCGGAGCCAGATCTCCGCTGGCTCCGAGCGAACCCTTCGCAGGCACCCGCGGGATGACGCCCCGGTTCAGCATTTCGACGAGAGTGTCGATGATCACGGGCCGCACGCCCGATACGCCGCGGGCCAGCGAATTCGCCCGAACGAGGAGCATCGCTCGAACCCAGTCTTCCGGCAGCGGGTCGCCCACCCCGACCATGCACTTGAGGATCACATTGCGCGATAGCATGCGCTGCTGATCCGCGGGGATCCGGGTGTTAGCGAGCGATCCGAACCCCGTGTTCACACCGTAGATCGTCTCGTCGGTCCGACCGACCGCCTCAGCGACCCACTCACGGCTTCTGATGACGCACGCCCGTCCATCCTCATCGAGGGGAGCCACTGTCGCGCCCGACCGTGCCACGGCCACCACGTCCTCGACCCCGAGATCTCTCAGCTCGATGGTGTCGCCGCGCCGAGAATCCACGCCCCGGCTCAGGTCTTCGGCTCCCGCGCTCACCCCGTCTCCTCGTCAGTCGATAGAAAGGCCCGCAGACCGTCAACCGACAAGCGACGCCCCACGAAGAAGCGTCCGAACTCGGCGTACTCCGCGCTCGCCTCATCGTAGCGCATCTCCGTGACGATCTCCTTGAAGCGCAGTGGGTCCGCCGCCCAGAGGGTCACTGCCCACTCCCAATCCGCCAGCCCGAGCGAACCGCTGATCACCTGCGAGATCCGTCCGGCGAACCGCCGTCCGACAGCACCGTGAGCCTGCATGAGCTCGGACCGGGTCTCGATCGGAAGCGAGTACCAGTTCGCGTCTTTGTCCCGCCGCTTGTCCATCGGGTAGTAACAGACATACGGCATGTTCTCGGGTTGAATCGGGTTCAGCCGGCGGCGGACGTAGTCCTTCTCGCGCTGTGCCTCGAGCGCCTCATCCAGAGCCGCCCGATACGCTTCGTGGTCGGCCGGGTCGACACGACCCGCAACCTCCACGGTGAGCGCGTACAACCCCAGCTCGACGATCGACAGGTAGTCATGGTCGAGGTCCATGAAATCAGCCGCTTCGGCAAGGGCGAAGGCGCGCCCCGCCGCTCCGGCCTCCTCGATCGTCGGCCTGAAATGCAGAAGCATCAGATCGACGCCTCCTCCGACCATCCCATACGCGCCGGACCAGCCCTCCGAAGCACCCGAGCTCCAGCGATCCAGGAGGTTGGACAGCCCGGTCGTCAGCCGGGACCGGTCACCGTCATCAAGGGCTTTCAGCGCCGGCCAATCCACTCGGAAGAGCTGATGGAAGACGTACCATCCGTCGAGGGTCCCGGGAGCGAGTTGGGCTCCGCCCCGGGCCGGGACTTCAGTCGTTGGAGCGCGGGCTGATTCCATGATCGCGGAACCTCGCCTTGCCCGGCGGGACCCGCAACAGGATCAGTTGAAGGGGCCGGACAGCTCCGGGAAGCGATAGACCACGACACCGCTGTTGGGGGCGTTGTCGACGTCGACGTACCCCTTCGCCACCATCTCGCGAAGGATCTCCTCGACCTGCTCGAACGTGAGCCCGGTTGTCACCACGCCCTGGGTGACGGTCAACGCTCCGCCGTTCGCCTGAGCCGCCTTCAACAGAGCCTGTTGAACATTGACGCGACCCGGCGGCAACGAGCCGGACTGGCTCGCCGCGACCTGCTGCGGCACGGGCGGACCCTGCATGCGACGCGCGAGCCTGGGGTGGGGCAGGTAGCCCTCCCGGATATTCGCGTCCTTGATGAGGCCCTTCATGCGGAAGAGGTCGACGAACTGGCCAATGCCGAAGAGACCCCACGTGAGGAGAAAGAGGATCCCCGTCCCGTACTTGCCCATGTAGATGCGGTGGACACCCGCCATGCCGAACAGCCACAGACACCACAGTCCGTACCCGATGCCTTCCTTGTACATCCCCTCCGCATCGGGCGGGACCTCGTGTGAGACCGCCATCGGCTGCGGCGGGCCGGCCGTTACCGGCTGTAGGGGCGCCATCTGCATGTGCTGTGGACCCGGCTGCGGACCCTGGTGTGGCGCACCCGGCTGTTGCGGCCCACCCCCGGGCGTGCCCGGCTGCGTGCCGCCATATGACGGGTGCGTTTGACCCTGGTCGTTCGGTTGCTCGGTCATCGCCTGCCTTCTACGCGCGAACCCACCCGCGGGTTTCCTCGCCACCCCCCGATTGGGGCGCTCGAGCGCCCCACCGTCCGCGCGCGTATTGCCCTGATCGCCGCAGATAAGCGGCGCATCCTACCCACATACTCAAGTCATGCCCGTTGTCTTGCAACTGAAGGGCCAACCTCTAGATTGCAGCGCCCCGATTCAGGGGTGCAGGTGTCCCGCTCTTGCGGGCGTGGTGGGCGTAGCTCAGTCGGTTAGAGCGCCAGGTTGTGGCCCTGGAGGTCGCGGGTTCGAATCCCGTCGCTCACCCTCCCTTTCTTCACACCCAACCGATCGATGCCCATGTCCGAACCCGTCGACCCGCGGAGGAGCACCGGAGCCCCCGTCGCGCGCTGGAGCGAGCTGGAGGATCGAGTCCCCGCCTACGCGCTCGTGAATGGCGTCGATCTCGTCGTCATCCGCTTCGACGAGGCGGTTTCCGTCCTCTACGGCCGCTGTCTGCACCGTGGCGCTCTTCTCTCCGACGGCCACGTGGACGGAGAGAATCTCATCTGCGGAGTGCACGGGTGGGACTACCGCTACGACACCGGCGTCAGCGAGTACGCGAACGATGAGGTGCTCGAGAAGTTCGATGCGTGGGTCGACCTGGACGAGGATGCAGTCCACGTCGACCGGACCCAGGTCTCCGCCTGGGCCGAGGCGCACCCACAGCCGTACGACCGGGACCAGTATCTAGGGCTGTACCAGGACCCGACCGGCACCCCGGCCGAGCCTCACAACAAGTACATCCAGCACCTGGCCCGAAACGGGCTCGATCGCTGGGGGCACCATGGCAAGGTCTCGGCGATGGGGGTGCCACTCACCGAGCTGCCGCGCTGGTCCGACATCCAGATCCTTACGGGACAGCTCGCTCGGCGCCCCCTCCTCGACGACGCTCCGGTCGATACGCGGGTGACGATCGGCGCGAACGCGGCCCGACCCCTGGAGCTGGAGATCCCGCTCTTCGTGTCGGACATGAGCTTCGGGGCACTGAGCCAGGAGGCGAAGGTCGCCCTCGCGCTCGGGGCCGAGGGGGCCGGCACGGGCATCTGCAGCGGGGAGGGCGGCATGCTTCCCGACGAACAGCAGTCGAACTCGCGCTATTTCTACGAGCTCGCGTCCGCCAGGTTCGGCTGGTCCCTCGATCGAGTCCGCGACGTCCAGGCGTTTCACTTCAAGGGCGGGCAGGGCGCGAAGACCGGGACCGGCGGTCACCTCCCGGGCACCAAAGTCGTGGGTCGAATCGCCGAAGTCCGCGGTCTCGAGCCGGGCGAAGCCGCGATCAGCCCGGCGACGTTCCCCGACCTCGTCGCCGTGAGCGACTTCCAGTCGCTGGCGGCCGAGGTGCGCGAGGCAAGCGGCGGCATCCCGATCGGCTTCAAGCTTTCCGCCCAGCACATCGAGGAGGACATCGACTTCGCTCTCGACATCGGGGTCGACTACATCATCCTCGACGGGCGTGGAGGCGGGACCGGCGCCGCGCCGGAGCTGTTCAAGAGCAACATCTCGGTCCCGACGATCCCGGCGCTCGCCAGGGCGAGACGCCATCTCGATACGCGCGACGCCGGCTCCGTCACACTCGTGATTACGGGGGGGCTCAGGACGGAGTCCGACTTCATCAAGGCACTGGCCCTCGGCGCGGACGCGGTCGCGATCAGCAACTCGGCGCTACAGGCGATCGGGTGCCTTGGAATGCGGGCGTGTCACACCAACAACTGCCCGGTGGGAATCGCGACCCAGAAGTCGGACCTGCGCGCACGACTGATCATCGAAGAGTCGGCCTCGAGACTGACACGCTTCCTGGAGGCGACCGTCGAGTTGATGCAGGTGATGGCGAGGGCGTGCGGACACTCGAGCCTCGCGGACTTCGAGCTTGCGGACCTGACGACGTGGGACCGCGAAATGGCCGCACTGGCGGACATTCCCTACGCGGGCGTCCATGGGCCGTGAGCGACTTCGGTCAGCGTGCCCTGAACGGCCGGTTCTGCGAATAGAGGCGGAGCCGAAAACCCAGGCCTGACAGCTCGGCTCTCGACGAGTCCCCCCGAACTTCAGCGAGCCGCACCGCGCGACTCGCCGCCGCCACAGCCTCCTCGTACCTCCCGGCCTCGGCGTATGCCGCGGCCAGGACATCCAGGAGCCGGTAGTCCGCGGCGTGCCCTTCGACGACCCGCTCGGCAAGCCGTACGGCCACGTCCCCGTCGCGCGTCGACCCGTCGCTCGCGGTGGCCAGGCCCCAGGCCACCAGGGCGAGATTGAATCGGGCCGCCACGTAGCGTGGCTCGAGATCGAGGGCCCGCTCCAGGTGCGTCGCCGCTCGGGACAGCGCCCCCATCTGTCGAAGCGCGTTGCCGAGATTGTTCAGACCTTCGGGGTGATTCGGATTCCCGTGTACCGCCGCCTCGAAGTGCGCCACGGCCCGTTGCAGCTCCCCCCGTTCCGCGGCGATGACCCCGAGATTGGTATGCGCCGAAGCATGCCCGGCGTCGAGGCGGGCGACCGTCTCGAAGTGACGCACCGCCTCGTCTACTCGCCCGAGCTGTTCGAGCGAGACGCCCATGTTGTAGTGCGCGACCACGTAGCCGGGCCTCGAATCGATTGCTTCCTCGAAGTGCCTCACGGCCTCCTGGTGACGACCGTTCGACTGGTCCACCGTCCCGAGCCCGACGTGCGCGGTGGGTTCGCCCGGCTTCATGGCGAGCATGTGGCGCCATCCCTCGACCTTCGACGCCAGGTCCTTCTCCCCGAAGTCCGCCACCAGCGTCGGCAGGTCGGCACCGGAACCGGGCACCACCTGCATCCAGATCTCACCCATCTCATCCGTCGAGCGCGGACCGTAAATCACGCGCTCCGGCGGTCGCGTCGGGTTGTGTGGGTTGGATTCCGAGTTGTCGTACACGAACCGCGCGTCGAGCCTCGTCCCGGCGGGAAGCGAGAGCGGAGCTTC
>JAOTZH010000268.1 GCA_029861425.1 Gemmatimonadota bacterium | reverse complement strand
TCCTCGAGGAGTGGTTCGAGCACGACGCGCTCCTCGGGTCGCTCGCGGCGTTGGGATGTCGGGGTGTGCTCCAGGGTCCGATGGCGGCGGGTACGGCGTACGTGTTCTTGCGGAGCCTCGTATCCGATGGCGGACCCCGCTCCGCTTCGTGGGTGTGCGGGGGGATGGCCAGGCTCGGGGTCGTCCTCTCCGACGTGGCCCGAGCGGCCGGCGTCGAGGTACGCACCGGCGCCCGGGTGGGGCGGATACTCGTCGAGGACGGGGCCGTGCGTGGGGTCGAGCTCGAGTCCGGCGAGACGGTCGACGCGGGGGTGGTCGCGTCGAGCGCGGACCCGGTCCACACCCTGCTGGGGCTCGTCGACCCGGCGCACCTCGACCCCGAGTTCGTACGAGATGTCGGGAACATTCGAATCCAGGGCGCGTGTGCAAAGGTCCATCTCGCCCTGGACGGCCTGCCGGGCTCTGACACCACACCTGCCGCGTCGATGTGCCTCGCGCCGAGCATTCGGTATCTGGAGCGCGCCTATGACGACGCGAAGTACGGCCGGGTGTCGACCGACCCACATCTCGAGGTCTTGGTGCCCTCGGTGCTCGACCCGTCGGTGGCCCCGGACGGACGACATGTCGCCTCGGTGCTCTTCCAGTACGCGCCCCGCGAGCTGCGCGAGGGGAGCTGGGACGACGAAGCCCGCGCCTCGCTGGCCGACGCGGCCATCGGCGCGCTCGACCGGTGCGTCCCGGGCTTCGCCGAGCGGGTGACAGACCGGCACGTGTCGACTCCGGCGGACCTGGAGGCGCGCTTCGGGCTCACCGGAGGTCACATGCACCACGGCGAGATGACGCTCGACCAGTCGTTCCTGGGACGCCCGGTCCCCGGATGGACTCGCTACGAGATGCCGGTGCGTGGTCTCTATCTCTGTGGGGCGGGAGCTCACCCGGGGGGCGGGCTCACGGGCACGCCCGGCGCGAATGCCGCCCGCGCGATCACCCGAAGGCGCCGCTGACGGGCGAGCGTTTCGACGCCGGCTCAGAAGCCGACGAGCAGGTCGCGATCGAGGTCGGCGATCGTCGGGGCACCCGCGAACTTCATGGCCAGCGCGAGCTCTCCGCGTAACATCTGCAACACTCCCTCGACCCCTGCCTGGCCGAACGCACCCAACCCCCAGAGGTAGGGGCGCCCGATCTGGACGGCGTCCGCCCCGATCGCGAGGGCCTTGAGGATGTCGTTCCCGTGCCGGATTCCGCCGTCGACGATGACCGGGATTCTCCCTCCCACCGCGTCTACCACCTCCGGCAGGCTTTCGACCGTGGCCCGGCCGCTCTCCTCCGAGCGTCCACCGTGGTTCGACACCACGATGGCGTCGACTCCCTCGACCACGGCCCGGTCCGCGTCATCCGATCGCACGATGCCCTTCAGGACGATCTTCATGTCCGTGGCGTCCCGAAGCCGCCGCACGTACGCCCAGTCCATGGCCGGATTGAAGATCCCCCCGGCATCCGTCATGTCGACCCCGTCGAACATCGGCTTCCGCTCGAAGGGGACCGCGTGGCACCGGACGCAGTCTCGTTCATCGGCTCGCGCCGCTCGTTCGCCCGGATCCCGATCGCTCCCCGTGGGCGAATCGACCGTCAGCACGAGCGCGGGCGACCCGGCACCCTCGGCCCGTTCGATCAGGCGCTCCGTGATCGACCACATCGGCGTCGGATAGAGCTGATACCAGACCGGTTCGCCACGGGCTTCGGTGACGTCCTCGACGGACGTGGTCGTGACGGTCGAGAGCACCTGGAGGTGGCCCTGGGACTTCGCGGCCCGTGCGGTCGCGAGCTCGCCGTCCTCGTGAAAGGCCCGCTGGCTGCCGCAGGGAGCGACGATGATCGGGGAATCCCACCTGCGGCCGAACAGCTCCAGGCTCGTATCGACGCGCGACACGTCGACGAGCCGTCGGACCCGCAACTCGATCTCATCGTACGCCTCGTGATTCCGTCTGAACGTCAGCCCGTTCTCGACACCCGTCTGGATGTAGCCGAAATGGGCGGGCGGGAGGCTGGCCCGGGCCGCCTCACGAAACTCGAAGACGTCGAGCGCCTCCGCCGGCGACCGGATCACGTAGGCTTCCTGCCCGGCGGCCGTCCGGCCGTCTGCCTCCTGCGCGGCACGCAACAGCTCCGGAAGGGCGAGGGTCGACGCGACCGGGCTGGCCGCGAGAAATCTCAGAAACGCACGACGGTGGTGTGGCACGCGTCCTCCAGGTCTCCGGTTCGCGGCAAACGTAGATGTCGTCGACCGACTTCGACCAGCCAGCGTCTTCCTTTCGACCTGTTGACGGCCCGACCTGGCCCGGACCACTTGTAGGAGCGGGGCCTCTGTAGCCCCGCGCGCCGGAACCGGCGCGACATCCTATCGAGAGGCTCAGATGTTCCGGAAGCTCCCCACCACCGTGCTTATCGCCCTCGGGCTCCTGTACGCCATGCCGTCATCGGGTCTGACCGCCCAGTCGTCGGTGACCACTCCCCTGGAGGCGTTCGGACACGAGATCGGCGCCGACTACATGCTGACGAACTACAGTCAGCTTCAGGACTACTGGGAGACGCTCGCGGCCGAGTCGCCCAGGATGGTCCTGGATACGATGGGCGTTTCCGCCGAGGGCCGGCCACAGCTGATGGCGATCCTGACCTCGCCGGAGAACCATCGAAATCTGGATCGCTACCGGGAGATCTCGCGCCGCCTCGCGCTCGCCGAGGGGCTGACCGACGAAGAGGCGCGTGCACTGGCCCGCGAAGGCAAGGCCGTCGTCTGGATCGACGGGGGGCTCCACGCGACCGAGACGCTCGGGGCACAGCAGCTGATCGAGCTCGTCTACCAGATGACCAGTCTGAACGACGGGGAAACGCTCCGATTCCTGGATGACCTGATCATCCTCGCGGCCCACGCGAACCCCGACGGCATGGAGCTCGTGTCGGACTGGTACATGCGTCACGAGGACCCGCTCGACCGGACGACCGGCGGCATCCCGCGGCTCTACCAGAAGTACGTCGGCCACGACAACAACCGCGACTCGTATCTGGTGAGCCAGCCGGAGACCCAGAACATGTCTCGGGTGAAGTTCATCGAGTGGCACCCGCAGATCATGTACAACCACCACCAGCGGGGTCCGAGGGGCACTGTCCTCTTCGTCCCCCCCTTCCGAAACCCGTTCAA
>JAOTZH010000267.1 GCA_029861425.1 Gemmatimonadota bacterium | reverse complement strand
GACCAGGCGGATGCTCTGCTCCGACACTTTCGGTCATCGGACCCGGACCAGCGGCTCCTGAGTCAGCTGGCCCTGATGCGTGAGTGCGTGTCCGACCCGGTGAGGATGGACTGGGACGGCGAGTTGGTAACCTCCCGGATCGGTCCGTTCGATGTCGAGGGCGCGTCCGTGCTCGTTCTGCTTGCCGGAAAATCGCTCTCCGCAGGTGGGCAGCAGCTCGCATGCTCCGAGGGAGCCTTCCGAGCCCTTCTCGGCTCCGAGAACGCCGGCGGTGGGGAGCGATGGGGGGCGTTTCTCGGGCTACAGGGTGCGCTGGTCGCAACCGGAAGGGATGAGGAAGCGCACGCACTGATCGACTCGGTCGCCGCGATCTACGGGGCCGCGCGCTCCCTCTATGTCCTCGGGTCGCTAGCCGGCGCCTCCATGGACGACGCGGCGGAGGAGCTCGACTCCTTCGCGCAGGAGAGGTTTGGCGCGGACTACGGGAACGTGAGCACCGGCGAGTCGCTCTGGGTCCTGTCGGCGTGGCACCATCATCTCGGAGACCGCGACAGATTCGATCGAGTCGTACGGGCGATCGCCCCCCGCGGGGCGGCTCTCGAGAGCAGCCTGGCGGACCGACGGTACGCCGCCGCCGTGCAGGCCCGTGGAGCGTACTGGGACGACCCCCACGGCCCGCTGGACTCTTTCAGCAGGCTCGCGCCAAGCGGCCCCGACGATCTCGAGTGGTCGTTTGGCGAGCACCTGGCGCCCGACCGGCTGCTACACGCGGAGGCGCTTCTCGGCAGGGGCCAATACCACGAGAGCGAGATCGTGGCGAGTGCGTTCGATCACCCCGGACCCATCATGTTCCTGCAGTTCCTTCCCGCGAGCCTCGCGATTCGCCACGAGGCCGCGCTGGCGCTGGGTGACGCTCGGTCGGCAGAGACCTACCGGGCGCGGTTGGGCGGTTTGGGCAGGCTGGAGCTTCTCGATAACCCTTAGAGCAAGGAGTCCGACATGAAGCTCAAGCACTTCTTCGTGACGTTGTTCGTCGTAGTCTCTCTCGGCGCCTGTGTGGCGCAGACAGACTTCGACTCCTACCGCGAACGCATCCGCGTCCAAGGAGAATCCCTCGAAGTCTGGATGGAGGATGCCCAGGAGTGGTTCCAGTGGTTATCCGACAACGCGGACGAGTATTGCCCGGGATGTGATCCGCCCGGAGTCCCGCCGGATCCGCCGCCACCCGGCGACTGGAGCTAGCCTGGGACCTGGACGGCGGACGCCGGCCCTCCCGCCGGCGTCCGCCGCCCGTCCGAAGTGGTCGTGATGCGTCGTGTCGCAGAAGCGGACGCGATACCCGGTTGAACGGCGTTCCGGTACGTTGCACCAGACACTCGATTCATGGGAGGTACGCATGTCCACTACCGAAACCGCGACGACCGAGGCCGCCCCCGCCGGGAACCTGAACGCCGTCGGCATGTCGATCGCTCTCACCGTGAAAGACCTCTCGACGAGCCTCGACTTCTACACCAACGGCCTCGGCTTCGAGGTTCAAGAGAAGCACGAGTTTGAAGGGGAGGTCCGGTACATCCAGATGAGCGCGGGAAACGCCCAGCTCGGGATCGGGCAGGACGACTTCGCGAAGGGCCATGACCGCGCGAAGGGGGTCGGGTTCCGTATCTGGTTGAACACCTCGCAGGACGTCTACGAGCTCGCGGAACGCGCGAAGACTGCCGGGATCGAGCTCGCCGAGGAAGCCCAGGAGATGCCGTGGGGTGGGCACTCGTTCGCGGTCGTCGACCCGGACGGGTTCAACCTATCGATCGCGAGTCCCTGACGGCCTGACCGTGCAGACCCGCCGCCGATTCCTTGAGCTCGCCGGAAGCGCATCGCAGCGGCGCTACTCCCGATCGGCTGGACCGACGGGTACCCGAGCACTGCGAACGACACGTGCGAGGTGCTGATCGGCGACCGCTCTATCCGGTGAGGGGTGGCGTGAACTCGGCGCATGCGATCATCGAGGTGGGCGAGGAGAAGACGATCGAAGTGGGTGACCTGGTGACGCTCATCGGGCCGGACCACCCTGCGATCCTGCAGCACGAGGTGGCCGGGCGGGCGGACACGGGGTTTCTGGCGATGATTCAGGGGATGAACCCGAGGCTGCCGAGGTACGTGTAGAATCCCCGACGGACCGCGGGTGCCGGCTTAGCCCGCGTAGACGTCTGTGACCTGGAAGCCTTCTCGTCGCGCCGCCTGGGCCAGGCGGCGATCGAAGGTCATGAACTCGCCCGAGGCGGGCCGGCCGCTCCACTCCAGTGCGGCCGCGAGCTGGAGTGCGTCCGCCGCTCGGAGATCGTGCACGCGCAGCAGTCCGACCGCGACATCGCGCAGGCCCGTCGATGGCCCGATCTCATAGGACGCCCGCTCGAGCCGTCGGAGCACATCGAGCGCCGTCTCGACCGCATCGGGGTTCATGTGTCCCGCGCGCTCGAGACGCGCCAGCCCGGATGCGCATTCGACGGGTGTTCCCCACCAAACGATCATCTCCGGATCCGTGCCCAGCGCATGGTCGACCGCCTCGGACCGTGGTTCCTCGACAAGCAGCGGGACGATGGCCGACGCATCCCAGAACCTCACCGTCCGGTTCTGCGCTCGTCGAGCAACGCGTCGAGAGCCCGTCCCTCAGGGTCGGCCGGACGCGCGGGAGGACGGGACGTCGTCTTCCGGCGACCGACCGGGGGCCGCACCCTGCCCAGTCGAATCAGCTGGTGTAGTCTCGACTCCCGGGCGGTCTCGCCGGCAAGCCCGACGAGCCGCGCCACGGGGCGGCCTCGATCCGTCACGATGATGTCCTCCCCGCTCTGCACGAGATCCACGTACTGACTCAGCTTCGCCTTCAGATCAGAGATGGACACCCGTTTCATCGTCGCCTCAACCACGCTTGGGTCACGATATGACTATTTTAGTCATTTCGAGAGGAGAGGACAAAACGGCGACCCAGCGGACGCTCTGCATGGGTCGTCGACCCGGACGGGTTCAACCTCTCGATCGCGAGTCCCTGAACCGCAGCCAGTCTCAGGCGCTTCTACAACCCTCCGCTGCCGCCGCGCCGTCGGGCCGTCCGACCCGTGGACCGGCCGCTCGACGACCCGGAAGATCGGGTGGCCGACCCCGAGCTGCCCGAAGATCGGCCGCCCGTCGCGGCGCGCGTGGGCGTGCGGGAC
>JAOTZH010000128.1 GCA_029861425.1 Gemmatimonadota bacterium | reverse complement strand
GCCGTCCAGGGCGCTCCGACCCCGCTCGGGGGCCCCGGCGGCGTGCGCCGAGTACCCGCGGAAGCGGAACTTGGCGGACTTGTTCGCCAACGAGCCGCCCGCCGCCGCGCTGTTACGATCGCCCGGGTGCCAGTGGAGCGCGATGTCGACGTCCTCGAACAGGCCGTCACGAACCATATACACCTTGCCGGCACCACCCTCTTCGGCCGGGGTTCCGTAGAGCCGAAGCGTTCCCTCGCGGCCTGAAGATTCCAGCCACTCCTTCGTGGCGATCGCCGCCGCGACGGAAGCAGTGCCGAACAGGTGGTGCCCACAGGCATGTCCCGCGCCGTCCACCACCACCGGCTTGCGCTCCGCGACCGCGTCCTGCGAGATGCCCGGCAGGGCGTCGAACTCGGCGAGGATCCCGATGATCGGTCCACCCGAACCGAAGGTCGCGATGAACGCCGTCGGCATCCCGGCGACTCCGGACTCGATCTCGAACCCGTGGGCGGCCAACTCCTCCTGGAGGAGGGCCGAGCTCATCTCCTCCTGATACCCGACCTCCGCCCACTCCCAGATCTGGTGTGCCATGCCGGCGTAGTGGTCCGCGCGCGCCTCCAGCGCAGGGATCGGATCCTGCGCCCGCGCTCTTGCGGGGACGAGGCCGGTCAGCCCGGTGGCCAGGAGGGCGGCGACAACCCACAGGCGGGCTCGGGTCGTTGAAGAGTGGGATGTGAACGTAGGGTTCAGGCTGGGGTCGGCATGACGCATCGAGATCGCTCCTGGAATCGCTTCGGTGTTCGAGATTCATGGGTAGTGGAAGATACCGTAGCAAACCACCGGTGATCCAGATCGGCCGATTTCATCGTATACTGGAGATGGAGGAGAGTGAGCGGATATGCCCGTGGTTCGGGCCTTTTGACCATGCGACACCGTGGTTCAGATGCCACACCCCCGGGTTCTGAGATGTGACCATGAACCCAAGTGTATGCGTCAGAAGGAGTTGGAGGCACGCGGTCATGGGAGCGCGTCTTGCGTGCCTGCTCACTGGAGACTTTTTGGGGAGCCGCGACCCATCGGTATGGCGTCGGGACTCCCCGGGGATCTGCGCTCGAAGGGGGAGGGAAATAGTGTCAGGAAAACACCTCATGAGAAGGCTGCTTGGGGACGACCGCGGCGCGGTCAGCGCGTTCATCGCGATGGGGATGGTGGTATTTCTCGGTGCAGCGGCGATCTCGATCGACGTCGGCCACGTCATGAACGTCCGAACCGAATCGCAGCGCGTCGCCGACCTGGCGGCACTCGCGGGGGCCTCGGCGTTCATCGACGGCACCGTCGGCACGGCGGCTCTCCAGAACACGATCGAGAGCCGGGCGACCTCGTTCGCTGGACAGAACACGGTCGATCGCACGTCGGTGACGCTCCCCGTCGGAGACATCGACATCGACTTCGCGAACGAGCGGGTTCGCGTGACGGTCAGGCACACGACGGCGAGCGGAAACGCGATTCCGACGATCTTCGCCCGCGTGCTCGGGATCAACTCGGTCGATGTCGTGACCACCGCTGTCGCCGAAGCGTACCCGGCGGCTGGCGCCAAGTGCATCCTGCCGTTCATGCTCCCGGACAAGTACGCCGAGAACGGCGGGGACCCGTACAGGTACGACGCGCCGCCCGACTACTACGAAGCCTTTGACCCGGATACACAGTCTCCGACGGCGACGGGGTACACGGACGCGGACAAGGGGCTCCAGCTCGTCATCAAGCCGTCGCAGGGTAACACGCCGGCTCAGCCGAACCCGAGCTGGTACTACCCACTCGCGATCTACAAGACCGGCGGTAGCGCGTACCGCGACGCGATCGCCGGCTGCATCGACCCGAATGCCGTGTTCGCGATCGGAGACCCCGTCGACGTCGAGCCGGGCGCGATGATCGGACCGACGCAGCAGGGCGTCAACTTGCTCGTCGCACAGGCCCCCACCCACGAGTGGAGCGTCGCGAACAAGTGCGTGATCGACGGCGGTCCCACAGGTGACCCGAACATCTGCGTCGGAAGCCCGCGTCTCCGACCGGTCCCGATGATGGCGCCTCCCGACGCGCCCGGTAACGGCCGGACGACGGTCCCCATCATGAACTGGGCGGGCGTATTCGTGGAGGGCATGTCTGGGAACGACGTGGTCGTTCGGTTCGCCGGCTACTCCGGGTTCGCGGTGGCGACGGGCGGCAGCGGCGGCGGGTCCGGCGCCCTTCCGAAGCTGATCCGCCTGGTCGAGTAGTTCAGCGGGCCGCGAGTCGGTCCCGCGCCGTCGGTCCCCGGGGCCGATGGCCGGAAAGAAGCCAGACGTGACGAGGGCCCCGATAATCGGGGCCCTTTGTCGTTGCCGGATATTCTGCTGGATCGGGCGAGGCCCGGCGCGGACGCCGAGCCCCCACCGTGTGTTGCCGCGCTATGCCTTCGCGCGGAGAAGGTCCCGAATCTCACCGAGCAGCGTCTCCTCGGCCGACGGCTCCGGCGGAGCTTCAGGAGCCGCTTCCTCTTCCCGCTTCATGTTGTTGAAGGTCCTCACGACCATGAAGACGGAGAACGCGACGATCAGGAAGCTGATGATGTGGTTGATGAACGATCCCCAGTTGAGCGTCACGGCTCCGGCCTCCTGGGCGGCGGCCAGTGTCGCGTACGGACCGACGGGCTCACCCGGCTGGAGCACAGCGTGGAGCTGACTGAAGTCCAGCCCGCCCATCGCCATTCCGACCGGGGGCATGATCACGTCGTTCACCAGGGAGGTGATAATCGTACCGAACGCGGCGCCGATGATGATACCGACGGCCATGTCCAGCATGTTCCCCTTTACCGCGAATTCCTTGAACTCACTCAGCATTTGGCATCCTCGCTTGCCGGGGTGGGGTTGACCACAGGATCGTCTTGCGGATACTGGACACGCAAGACGTCGATAAGCTCACCGACAACGAAGCGCCCACGAAGTCACATCGCGTCACGTCGTCGCATCCGGTCGTGTCCGGCGGTAACGGGCCGGGTCCGGGCCGGGTCCGGGCAGGCGATGTGACTTTCCTGGGAAAGAGATGTCCTGAACCGTAACACATGGATACACCGAACAGCGGGACGGCGCGGCTCGACTACGCCGAATATGAAGACGAGGAGCTCGTGGAGATCGTGCGGCAGGCGGGGCCGGGGGACACGCGCGCCTTCGAGGCCTTGCTCGAGCGACACCAGAGCAGGGTGCTGACGAACTGTCGGTACATGACCCGCTCGTCTGCGAACGCGGAGGACCTCGCGCAGGAGGTGTTCGTCCGGGCGTACTTCGGGCTGGCGAAGTTCCGCGGAGACGCCGCGTTCGGGACCTGGGTGCGCCGCATCAAGGTGAACCACTGCCTCAACTTCATCCGCAAACAGGAGCGCCGTTCTGGGGAGATCTCCCTGGAGACTCCCGGCGTCGAAGCGCATGAAGCGGTGCGGGAGGAGCCCGGGGCGGCGGAGACGCTCGAGTCCCTGGACGAGCGGGGGCGGATCGATGGGGTGCTGGACGAAATGGTCGACACCCTTCGAATTCCGCTTCTGATGCGAGATCTGGATGAGATGTCGTACCGCGAGATCGCCGACGCGCTCGGGATCGGGCTATCGGCCGCGAAGATGAGAGTGAAGCGTGGGCGCGCGGAGTTCCGTGAGAAATACGAGTCGAGGTTCGGAGGTTTGGGCGGTGAGGACGGAGGGACGGAGACATGACCGACGCCAACGATCGTGACGATGGTCGGGTGCAGCGCATCGCGGACCTTTCCATGGAGCCCCCCGCGGGCTTCCACCGACGTGTGAGACGAGGCGTGAATCGGCGCGTTCTCGCCGGCGACCTGACGCACTTTTCGCTCGCGGGACTCGCGCACGCATTTCTGGAATACCTGACGGCCCTGTTCGGCTTCGCGGCCAGTGCACGGGCGAGTGGGGCCCCTCCATCCGATGAGGTCGATACCGATGAGTGAGATCCGGACCCAGCTGACCGACGCGTTCCGCGGCCTGGTCGATTCGATCGTAGCCCAGACACCCAGGGTCATCGTCGGGATCGTCCTCATCATCGTAGCCGTCCTCGTCGCGAAGTTCATCGAGCGACTCGTGCGCGGGTTCCTCACGCGGGTGAAGTTCGATGAAGGACTGAAGCGTGTGGGGGTGGACAGCGCGCTGCGACGCGTCGGGCTCCAGCGTAGCGTCTCCAGGGTGCTCTCGAGGGCCGTCTATTTTCTTTTGCTCCTGCTCTTCTTCAAGACGGCCTCAGACGGGCTCGGGCTCTCGGCGATCTCTGATGCGATCGGCGGTTTTCTCGCCTACCTCCCCAATCTGGTCGCGGCCGCGCTGATCATGATCATCGGGAGCGTCGCGGCCCAGACCGCCGGGAAGGCCGTGAGTGGGGCGGCAGAGAACTCGGGGATCGAGTTCTCGTCCACGCTGGGGACGGTAGTAACGGCGGTCCTGATGTTCGTCCTCGGGATGATGGCCATCGGCCAGTTGCGGGTCGATACCGACATCATCCGAGTGGTCACGATGGGGGCGCTGGGGGGGCTGGCCCTGGCGTTCGGTCTCTCGTTCGGCCTCGGTTCGCGGGACGTAACGAGAAATATCCTCGCGGGCTTCTACGCGCGGAAGACGTTCGAGATGGGCGAGCCTTTGCGGATCGGCGACACCGTGGGGCGCCTGACCGCGATCACGCCGACCCAGACGATCCTCACAGATGGGGACGAGATGGTGGCGGTCGCGAACAGCGCGTTTCTCGAAGAAGTGGTAAGACAGTAGCACCGGTTCAACGGACCGGTAATCAAGAACAACACTCTGAGATTAGGGAGAACGGGAATGAGACGAGCGGGAAGACGGTTCTTCACTCTTGCGGCGGTCGGAGCGATCGCGTTGTCGGTGGGCACCTCGGCGGCGTCGGCTCAGGAGGAGGACGAGTTCGGCTGGTTCTATCGAGCGGAGCTTTCGGCCGTGTTGACGGGAGGGAACAGCATCGCCAACACCTTCGGGCTCGGGTTCACGATCCGTTCGATCTGGGAGACCACAGAGCTCCAGGTGCGAGGTCGCGGCCTTCGCACCAATACGGGCACGGTCACGCGCACGGCGGTCGGCACGATCGACGATTTCGTCGTCGACAAGAACAACAACACGGAAGTCACGGCGGAGAACTACTTCCTGCGCGGTCGGCTCGACCGATACATCAACGACATCTTCTTCTACTTCGGCGGGCTCGGGTGGGAGAGGAACACGTTCGCGGGCTTCAACTCCCGGATCACGGCCGTGGTCGGCGCCGGTAACACCTGGATGAACCACGAGACGTCCAAGTTCAGTACGACGTACGGTCTGACGTTCACGCAGCAGGACGACGTCGTGAACAACCCGGACATTGCCGACACGTTCATCGGTGCCCAGCTCGGGGCCGACTACTGGTTGCAGATGACCAGCTCGACGGCCTTCGAGAGCCTGTTCCTGGCTGACGCGAACTTCTCGGATCTCAACGACCTCCGGTTCGACTGGACCAACGCGATCGAGGTCAAGATCAGCGACACGCTGGCGTTTCGGACGGCGCTTCAGTTGTTGTTCGACAACCAGCCGGCCCTGACGACGATCCCGCTCGAGCAGCCGGCCGGGACCCCCACGGGCGAGCTGGTGACGACGCCGCTAGGGAAGTTCGACACGCAGTTCACGCTCTCGCTCGTCGCGGACTTCTAATCGGTAAGGTCGCCCTCGGGCGGCCGCGGATCAGGGGAGCGGGGTGACGGACGCGGTCACGCGCTGACCGCCCGTCATCCCGCCCACCGCATAGAGCACCTGTCCGACGCGTACGAGGCCCCTGTGGTCCATGGTCGGGACGGCCGACGCGTGGAGCTCGACCCACGCGCCGTCGGAGACGTTCCAGGCAAACGCGGTCCCGGCCGGCTCGGACGGCACCCCGTCGTATCCTAGCCCGTTGTAGTTGTAGGGATTGTCGCTTCCGCCCATGAACACGACCCGGTCTCCATACCCGATCGCCCCCGCCCGGTAGAGTCCTGGACCCGGGTGGTCTTCGAGCCGGGTCCAGTCGATCCGAGCCGGGTTCGCCGGGTCGATCGCCCCCAGCCAGGAGGATGATTCGAGCGAAAACGCGCGCGGATCTCGATCCACGCGCACCCCGTCCACGTAAACGAACGAGTCTCCGGAGATGCCCCCGGCGTGCCCGAAGACCGGCGGCCCCGGGATCGGCGTCCCTTGCTGCCAGGAGTCCGTCGCGGGGTCGTAGATCTGCACCGCGGCCTCGTTGTCCGTGTCGTGCCAGCCGGAAACCAGGTAGATGAGCGAATCCCGCCAGACGCCCGAAACGGCATCGTCCACCGGGATCGGAATCGGCGCGGACATGCTCCACTCGTCCGCGCTGGGATCGTAGACCGCCACCCCGGGGACCGAGCGCTCGGCGCCGTCCGCCGCGACCGTGTAGCCTCCGAACACGTAGACGCGCCCGCCGACGCTCTCGGCCGTCGCCGCGAGCCGGGCAGGTCCCGGGACGGGCTCGATCCGGCGCCAGGACGGGTCCCCGACATCCCAACGGAACGCGTCCCGTGTCAGGCCGTTCCAGGCCTTCGTCGAGTCGAGTCCGAGAAACGAGAGCAGCACCGTTCCCTCGGCGGTCTCGACCGCGGCGACGGCGTTGTTTGCGACAGGCACCGGCAGGGAAGGGGGTGTGACCCGCGACACATCCGGAGAGGACGACGGATCGGGGTCCCCGCCGGCCGAGCGGTCGAGCGGGCCACAGGCGGCGGCGGCGATGATCGTGAGGACGAAGAGGTGTCGGTGGGGCATGGAGAACCTTGACGCGGGTTTCCGCGTTATGGGATCATGGTCGGGGCTCGGTGCAGAGATGGGGAGCACCGGCATCTGGCACAAGCGACGACCCGGCCGCACCAGGCGTCCGGCTTCGGCCGATGGACGAATGACTGAAGACCGACACAAGAAAGCGCAGTTCGAGACCGAGGCCCTGGTTCACCTCGACGCCCTGTTCGGGCTGGCCCTCCGCCTTACCGGCGGCGATGCGGCCCGATCCGAGGATCTCGTCCAGGACGCGATCCTCAAGGCCTATCGGGCCTGGGACGATTTCAGGCTCGGCACGAACTGCCGCGCGTGGCTGATGACCATCCTGCGGAACACGTTCATAAACGAGTTCCGGAGCCAGCAACGTCGGCCGAGCGCGGTGGAGTTTGACGAGGTCGCGGACCGATCCGTCTTCGCCGAGGTGGCCGAGGAGGATCCGGCCGGCGGGTTCTTCGAACGTCTCATCGATGATGAGGTGATCGCCGCGATCGACGACCTGCCTGAGGAATTCAGGATTCCGGTCGTGCTCTCCGATCTGGAGGGCCTGAGCTACCAGGAAGTGTCCGAGATCATGGGAATCCCGGTGGGAACCGTGAAGTCGAGGCTCTTCCGCGCTCGCAAGCGGCTTCAGGCGAAGCTCCACTCGTTCGCGCGCGAGATGGGGTACGTGTCGTGAGCGGGCCGGAGATGCCGACGGATGCCCCGATGATCGCCTGCGAGGAGGCGGTCGCCCGCGTGTACGAGTACCTGGACGGTGAGCTGGACGCGGAGTGGAGCGAGCGTGTCCGGTATCACGTCGAGGTGTGCAGGAAATGCTATCCCTACTTCAACTTCGAACGGATCTTCCTCGACCACGTTCGGAGCCAGCACATCGCCCCCGAGCACAGCGACCGCCTGGAGCGACGGATACGCGAGGCGCTTCGTAACGAGGACGCTGCGTCCGCTTAACTAGAACAGACCCAGCTGGTCGTCCGGGGCGGAGCTGCCCGCGGCGGGGCGTTCCCCCCAAGCTTCCGGCTCCTTCAAGGGCCCGTCGAGCGGCTCGACGAATTCCGCGTCGTCGTCCCCCGTGCGGTTGACCCGACGAGTCACGGGATATGCCTCGAGAAGCCCGGGGGCGCACGGCCGGAGGTCGTTCCGGACCCGCTCGAATTCTCGCTCGGCGGGGTCCAGCCAGCGATCGAGTGACTCCTCCGTGAGGACGACGGGCATTCGATCGTGAAGCGGGAGCAGCAGCTGATTCGCCTCCGTCGTCACGATCGTCGTCGACTCGAGGTCGCCCCAGGTGTCCCACAACGCGGCGAACGCCAGCGGCGAGCCGTCCCGGCGGTGAACGAAGTACGGCTGCTTCAGGCCGTGCTCGGTCCGCCATTCGTAAAAACCGTCGGCCAGGACAGCGCACCTGTAATCCGAGAGCAGGTCGCGAAAGGCGGCTCTGGAGTCCAGCGATTCGGATCGGGCGTTGATCATCAGGGGGCCCACGCCGGGCCCCCGCGACCAGCGAGGCACCAATCCCCATCGCAGAGCCGTGATCTCACGACGATCGCCAGCGCGGCGGAGGGTCGCCACGGTGTCGGTCGGCGCGACGTTGTATCGAGGTCCCGCTTCCTCCGCCCTCACGTCGGCGTCGAAGATGTCGGCGAGCTCGGTGAGCGGTGTCTGCAGGGAGTATCGTCCGCACATGGACTCGAATGTATTACGGACCGGCGTCGCGCACCCGTTGCGGCTGGCGCTACGCCCGCCGAACATCCGGTGGCTTCGACCCCTACAATCGACGATTCGCGGAATCGCGAGACCGTTCCGTGACAGGTGAAGGACCAGATGAAGATCGCACTCGTCCAGCAGTCGGCAGGTCCCGACCGCGAGGACAACCTCGACCGGGCCCTGGCGGCCATGGGTGCCGCGGCGGAAGCCGGCGCCGAGTTGGTGGCGTTTGCCGAGCTCGCCGTTGACGGGTTCTTTCCGCAGCGCCAGAACGACCCCGCCGCCCGAGCGGTTGCCGAGCCGATTCCGGGACCGACAGCGGATCGCGTGGCTACGCGGGCCGCAGAGCTGGGACTGGTCACCGTCTTCAACATGTATGAACACGGGGCGGACGGTCGGTACTACGACAGCTCACCCGTGTTCGACTCCGACGGGACGTTGCTGGGCGTCACGCGCATGATCCACATCACCGAATACGCCTGCTTCCACGAGCAGGGCTACTATGCCGAAGGAGACCGAGGCGCGACCGTGTACGATACCGCGGCGGGCAGGGTAGGGGTCGCGATCTGCTACGATCGTCACTACCCGGAGTACATGCGCCGGCTGGGTGAGCTCGGCGCCGAGTTGGTCGTCATCCCTCAGGCGGGGTCCATCGGCGAGTGGCCGGAAGGCCTCTACGAGGCAGAAGTTCGTGTCGCCGCGTTTCAGAACGGGTATTTCGCAGCTCTGTGCAATCGTGTGGGCGAGGAGGAGCGACTGACCTTCGCAGGCGAGTCGTTCGTCGTCGACTCGGAGGGAAGCGTGGTCGCCACGGCCCCGGAACTCGAGGAGACCATCCTCTACGCCGACATCGATCTTTCCGCCTGCGCGTCGTCCACCGCGCGACGGCTCTTCTGGCGTGACCGGCGTCCCGAGCTCTACGCGGAGTGGGCGGCGGGAGCGGCGGTCACCTGAGCGTGGGCGAGCAGTCCTTCGTCCGCGAGCTGTTCGGCCGCAGGGTACCGCACATCGGAGGTGCGTACGTCGCGGGCTCCGCCGGCATCGTCCAGTTCGTCGACTGGCTGGCCGGGCGCTATGCACTCTCTCCGGCGTTGATCGACTTCGCGCTCCTGCTGCTGGTCTTGCTCCTCCCGACCGTGCTCCTTCTGGCGTGGAGACACGGCCAGCCGGGACGAAATCGCTGGACCGGGCTCGAGCGGGTCGGGGTCCCGGCGAATCTTCTCGTGGCCGGCGCGGTCCTGGCACTCTCCTTCGGGGGGCGGTCGCTCGGGGCCACGACGACGACCGTCATCGTCGAGGACGAAGAGGGGAACGAGGTCGAGGCAGTCGTCGCGAAGTCCGAGTTTCGTCGGCACCTGGCTCTGTTCTACTTCGACAACGAGTCTGGCGACGCGGAGCTCGACTGGCTTCAGTACGGGATTCCCCGCGGGCTGTGGGCCGATTGGCGCCAGGACATCTTCATGAGCGTGCGCGAGGGTCTGGCCCTGTCGCAGGCTCTTCGTGAGAACGGGCAGCCGGACGGGCTGGGCCTTCCTCTGGGGCTCAAGAGCACCATCGCCGAAAAGCAGAACGTCGACTACTTCCTCGGCGGCGAGATCTCGAGGGGCGCGAACGGGCCCTCGGTCGTCACTTCGCTCTACGAGGTCGGGTCGAATCGTCTGGTCGCCGAGCGCACCCACACCGGGGCGCCGTTCGATCTCATCGATCAGATATCGGCCCAGGTTCGCGAAGACATGGGCATTCCGACACAGCGCCTCTCGGAGGCGGCCGATCTGCCCCTCGACGAGCTCCTGACGGACTCGGAAGTCGCCTACCGGGCGTATGCCGAGGCGTTCAAGGCGCTGGCTGTCGACTCCGACTACGGGCAGGCTGCCCAGTCCGTCGGGCAAGCGGTCGAAGAGGATCCGAGCTTTGCGCTCGCCCACTGGCTCCGCTACGCGATCGCGGTGCTCTCGAATCAGAGCGAGACCGCTGTAGAGGCGATCAACGCGACCATGGAGCACAGCTACCGTCTGCCGGAGCGCGAGAAATACTACGTGCGGCGGGAGTACCACTACCTCGTCGGTCAGGATCCCGAGAAGGGCATCCAGCTCGCCGAGATGTCCGTCACCATGAATCCCGAGGACATCGAGGCGCGCGGAGCTCTCGCGCTTCTGTACCGGGCCTCGAACCGGGTCGAGGACGAGATCGAACAGTATCTCGAGATTCTCCGGTTCTCGCCTTCACAGAGCCAGGTGCTGTTGGCCGTGGGCGACGCCTATCGGCGGACCGGCCAATACGAGCAGGCGATCGACTACATCGCCCGATATTCCGAGCTCGCCCCGCAGGACATGCAGGCCTACCCGATTCTGTCCCAATCATACGGCGCCATCGGGCAGTTCGAAGACGCGCGCGCTGCCTGCGAGAGAGCGCTTCTGCTCGAGCCGCAGAACGTCTCCGCCCGACTCTGTCTGGCGGGCATCGCGTACGATCTGGCGGACTGGCCCGAGGCCGAGCGGCTGTACGATGACGCCGAGGGCTTGGCCCGGACGGCCGCGGACAGGGCGGCCATGTACGAGGCGCGCGCCGGTTACCATGTCCGACGTGGCCAGATCGAAGCGGCCATCGAGGATCGAGCCCTCGAGTTGCCGCTGCTCTCGCAGGCGGGGGCGCCCCCGCTCCAGGTGCTGCAACGCAGGCTACAAACGCTGACGCGGTTCGTGCTGGCGCAGCGACCCGAAGCGGCGTTGGACTCGGCAGCGGCGCTCGCGGCCCAGTTCGAGGCGCCGTTCGACCAACTGTCCGGGATCGGCGAGCTCGCGATCTACAACCTGATCGGAGATCCGGACGGCCTCGAGGCCGCCATCGCCAAGGTGGAAGGAGTCATCCAGACGCTCGGCGTGGAGGCCCTCCGATCGAACGTCGTCTTTGCGGGGGGGCGGGTCCTCGAGCTTCGGGGCGACTGCGCGAGCGCGTTGTCCGAGTACCGTCGAGCGATCGAGATGGACCCGGCCGCCACCGCTTGGGGCCGAGCCGCCGCTCGCTGTCTTCGGACGCTCGGGCGCGCGGACGAGGCCGCATCGGAGCTCGAGCCCGTCTTCGTCCGGAGCCCGAACGCACCCCGTTCGCTCGTCGAGCTGGCCATGATCGAGAGCGAGCGGGGGAACCTGGACCTTGCGGTGGCTCATCTCGAGCGTGCGCTGGACGTCTGGGCCGGCGCCGATCCCGGGTACGCACCGGCCGAGGAGGCGCGAAGCCTCCTGGCGGGTCTGGCGGGCGGCTGAGACGGGATGGAATTCCTGTTCTGGCTGACGCTGACCGTCGTCCTCCTGCTGGGCGGGCTCAAGCTCATCCTGCCCAGGATCGTGCCGTTCTTCGTCTTCTATCCGGAGCCTCTCTCCCCACACGAGAGCCACCCGCGCTACTGGGGGTTCCCGGACGCCACGGAGGTCCGGATTCCGACGTTCGACGGACCGTTGCTCCACGGCTGGTGGTTCCCGGCCGCGAACTCGGCTCAGGCTTCCGGCGCGGCGGTCTATTTTCACGGGAACGCGGGGCACCTCGGGGATCGTGGGACCGTGGCGGCGGCTCT
>JAOTZH010000127.1 GCA_029861425.1 Gemmatimonadota bacterium | reverse complement strand
GCCGATCATGCCCCGCGACGTAGTCCGACCCGGAATCGGGTTGAAGTCGCCCATCTCGTTATTGAGCAGGAAGCCGGCACCTGGCACCACCATGCCCGATCCGTATCCGAACTCGAGCGTGTAGGTCACCGAGACGGCGTTCCCCTCCGCGTCGACTACGGAGTAGTGCGTCGTTTCTTCGCTCTCGGCCACATACGCTCCGTTGAACGCGGCGGAGTCGCTCTTCGAGGCCATGAAAAGGTCGATCGTCTCCCGGAGATCGTCGGCGTAGGTCTTGGACGTGAGCCGGCCGATCGGCATGTCCGGGTTGAAGGCGGGATCGCCGAGGTGGAGCGCCCGGTCCGCGTATGCCCGCCGCATCGATTCCGTCAGGAGATGCAGATACAGCGCCGAGTTGTGCCCGATCTCGGCGAGGTCGTACCCCTCGAGGATGTTCAGCATCTCGACGAGCGCGACGCCACCGGAGCTGGGCGGCGCCATCGCGTAGACATCATTTCCACGGTAGGTGCCGTGGATGGGCGCCTGTTCAACCGCCTCATAGCGAGCGAGGTCTTCTTCCGTGATCATCCCGCCGTGCTCGCGCATGAACTCGGAGAGCAACCGTGCGGTCTTCCCGCGATAGAAGCCGTCGTGACCGTCCTGCTGGATGCGCCTGAGGGTCTCCGCCAAATCCGGCTGCCTGAAGGTCTCACCGGGCTCGTACAGGTCCGTGCCGTCTTTGAGGAAAGCCTCAAGGGTCGCGGCGTACAGTGGGTCCGTCCGGTCCTGGAGCGACTCCAGCCACCCCTGCATCGCCCACGTGGACGGAAACCCGTCCGCCGCGAGCCGGACGGCGGGCTCCACGAGATCCGCCCAGGGCAGCTTGCCCAATCGCTGGTGCGCCATCCACATGCCGGCGACGGTTCCCGGCACGCCGACCGACAGGGGCCCCAGATGGTTCGAGTTGTCCCGGATCTCGCCGTTCTCGTCGAGATACATGGCCTCGTGGGCCGCCAGCGGGGCTTTCTCGCGGAAGTTGAACGTCGTGGCCTGACCGTCGGCGCCATGATAGACCATGAATCCGCCGCCGCCCACGTTGCCCGCGGACGGAAGCGTGACGGCGAGGGCGAAGGCCGTGGCGACGGCAGCGTCCACGGCGTTTCCGCCACGCTCGAGGATCTCGTTGCCGACCAGTGACGAGAGATAGTGACTGCTCACCACCATCCCGTTCTTCGACGGCGCCGCGAGCCGCCCGCTTTGCGCGAACAGGGGCGCGGCGGTCACGACCGTCGTCAGGGTGATCGCCAGGCTCAGCCGAACACTGTTCATCAGCGGCGATCTCGTGCCGCCCCGTCGATCCGTCACCTCGCAACCTCCCTCGTTCGTGATGCCCTCCCGTCGAGGGCGCGATCCGATCGTGCCGGACCAACCTCGGCTCGACCGAGGGCGCGGGAAAGGGTGGAAGGCGGGAGTTGGACCGGGCTCCCGCTTTCGAACGGCTGGCGCCCCCGTTGCAACCCCTTCGCACAACGAGAGATGAGGTGTTCGAGGAGCGACCTCGGCGTCTCTCATATACAGCATGGCAAAACGTTTATTTACAATGCATTACGATATTTACCGGATGCGTTGTATGAGGTGAACGCGCGTCGTCGTTGATCCGCAAAACACGGGACGCGACCGCGAAACACCAGAACCGCCGCTCCATGGCCGGGAGGAAGTCTCAATGACGCGAAAATCCGGGCGCAACTCGAACTCGCCGAAGCGGACCAGGGCCCGCAAGCAGCGTCAGGACCCGCTGGCTCCCAACGGCGCCGCGACGCCGTTCCTCTTCGTCCCCGGCGAGGACGACGACGGACCGACCGGATCGGCGGGCGGGAAGAGCGCCAAGAAACCCGGAGCGTCAGCGAAACGGTCTGCGACACCCTCGAAGGCCTCCGGGGCAAACAAGCCCAAATCGGCCGCGCCGTCCAAGGAGCCCGCCGAGGAGGCAAGCGGCGGCTCCGGCGGCGGAGACGGCAGCTCGGCCGATGGGAGCGGCGACCGCGCGGTCGATCAGCTCGCCCGATTCGTAACCGCGACGTCTCCCGAGGCTTCGCTAGCGGACGCACTGAGCGCCGCGCTCACGACATGGGTCGACGCCGACGTCTGGCAGGCCGGTTTCGCGGTCCTGCGCTCGGACGGCTCTGGCCCGACCGTCGCTGCGGCCCTGTCGGCCGGCGAAGCCCACGAATGGTCTGACGCCTTCGCGGGCGATACCGAGCCACTCGCGTTCCTGCTCGATCTTCCGGAGGCACGGTCGCTCGAGACGACGAAGCTACCGGACTATGTCGTGTCGTTCGCCTCTTCGCATGGGCTTTCGGCCGCCGACGTGTTCCCGGTTCGAGCCGCCGACACGGCGATCGCGGCGATCGTCCTGCTCCGGACGTCCGACCGGCCGGTTGATGACGCCGTGCGGCAGGCGGTCGACATCGGCTGCAGGCTCCTCACGGAGATGGCCTCCCGCGTCCGCGCCCAGAAGGCGGTGGGCGGAGCGGCACGCCACATCCGACAGCTCTCGGCCAGGGTCGAGCCCGGCCAGGGCCGGCTCGAGGAGCTCGAGGCACGGTATGCCTTGCTCTGCCGCGCGGCCGAGCCGGGTCTGTGGGACTGGGATCTGAAGGGCGAGAAGATCCACTATTCCCCGCGCTGGAAGGCCGCCCTGGGATACGGCGCGAACGACCTGACGGACCACGCCTCCGAGTGGTTGGACCGCATCCACCCGGACGACGCCGATCGTGTCGAGCTGGAGTTGCTCGAGCACCTCGACTGGCAGTCGCCCCGGTTCGAGAGCGAGCATCGCCTTCTCCATGCCGACGGATCGTATCGCTGGATGCGAGTGCGAGCGGTCGCGGAACGGGGAGATGACGGCAACGCGTCCCGGATCGCGGGCTCGCTGATCGACATCACGGACACGCGATCGCGGGACCAGCGGACGGCCCGCGACATGATGTACCACCGTCTCACGGGCCTTCCGACAGCGGCTCTCCTGGGCGACCGGATCGAGCAGGCGATGAGACGCCGCAGCCGGAGGCCCGACCGATCGTTCGCGATGGTCACGGTCTCCCTGGACGGCCTGCGCGAAACCGCGACTCGGGTCGGCGCCGAAGCCACGGAGGAGATTCTGCTGACCGTCGGGCGCCGCATCGCCAACGTGGTACGCCCGGGCGACACCGTGGCTCACTTCGAGGACCTCGAATTCGGCATTCTGCTGGACGATGTGAAGAACCTCGACGACGCAATGAAGGTCTCCGATCGCTTCATCGCGAGTCTCAAGCAGGAGATTCCCCTTGGAGCGGAGAGCGTGACCTTCGTGCCAGCCGCGGGGCTAGCGCTCAGTCGCGCCGCGTACGAGTCGCCGGCGGAGATCATCCGCGACTCGGGGATCGCGTTGCGTCGAGCTCGTCGCGACGAGATCGACGTCCAGGTCTTCGACGCGGCCACGAAGGCGTATGCCCAGTCGATCGCGGAGCTGGAGGGCGACCTGCGGGACGCGTTCGAGGCGCGTGAGCTCTTCCTCGAGTACCAGCCGGTAGTTTCGCTCGGTGACGGGCGTATCACGGGCGTTGAGGCCTTTCTGCGTTGGAATCATCCCGAGCGTGGCCCCATCCCACCGTCGGAGTTTCTTCCGGTCGCGGAGGAAGCCGGTCTCCTGGAGGAGATCGGGTACTGGGTCACCGAGCGGGCGTGCCGTCAGATGCGCGAATGGATCGAGCGTTACAACCTGCGCTTCCCACCGAACATCGCGATCAACGTGGACGAGGTTCAGCTGTTCGCGGACGACTTCGTCCCGCGCATGCTGCAGGCGATCGAGGGCTCTCAGCTCGATCCGAAGCACGTTCGGTTCGACGTGAGCGAGGGGACCTTCATGAAGGACGGACCCGCAGCCGGTCGCATCCTGCGATCCGTGTCACAGCGCGGGATCCGTATCGCGGTGGACGATTTCGGTACCGGATATTCGTCGCTCAGCTACTTGCACCGCTACCCGATCGGGGCACTCAAGATCGACCGCTCGTTCGTCAGCGGCTCCGCGGGTCAGGGGAACGACTGGGACGTGGCCCGCACGATCATCGAGCTCTCGCGCATCCTCGAGCTCGAGGTGATCGCGGAGGGGATCGAGACACGAGAGCAGTTCCAGAATCTTCGCAAGCTCGGCTGCCAGCAGGCACAGGGGTACTTCTTCTCGGGCCCGGTTCCGGCTTCCAAGGCGGGCTCGCTGATTCAGGAGGGCTACCCTCTCGATCTCGAGTCCTCGGTGGTCTAGCCGCGCCTTCGAGCGACGACGGCTACCGCCGACCACGGGACGAGAAAGAAGCACGGGGCGGCCACAACAGCCGCCCCGTTTCACATCGGTCGGACCCTAGAAGAAGTCGAGCGAGGAGAGGATGGCGGCGTTCACTCCAAAGAGGACCGCGATCAGGATCGCGACCAGGACGTAGCTGGCCCACCCCAGAAAGGCCGTGATCAAGGCCTCGCCCGTCGAGACATCGAGCGCCTGCCGGATCGCGATGATACCGGCGATCAGCACCCAGATCCCGGACGCAGCCGCCGCGAGCCCGCCGATCAGACCGAAACCGGCGAAGACCATCAGGACGCCGGGCGCCTGGGCGAACCCGATCGTACGGAGCAGCTCGCCCCATGTCGCCTCGCCCTTGAACAGACGCGTCCCGATGAAGTAGGTCACGCCCGACCAGATGAGCCATCCGATCAAGGCCGCGATCGGGCCGGCGATGATGCCACCACCCCCATCACCCGCCCCGCCGATCGCGCTACATACCGCCACGATCGCCACGACTGCCGCGGCCTGAGTCGTCGCGGTTTCATCGTGCTCGACCTCTTCGTACGTGTCGATGTCGAGCTTCGCCGCCCCGATCATTCGCTGTATGAAAGTCTGATGGGTCGCCGTCATGACGCGCTCCTTCCCCCGGATGACCCGGGCACTGGATCCACGTCGAACATGGGCACGTCCGAGGGCAGGTCACAAGACGGTTGGGGGGCACGGGCGACGACCCCGGCCCCGATCGGCTACTTGAGGGGGATTCGGCCGCGCTGGAATCTGAGCTGAGCGACGAGGAGGATCGGGAGGCTCACGAGGAGCAGGCTCGCCGCGGCGAGCCAGGCGATTCGGGTCGGAGAGCCATACGCGAGGCTCTGGAATATCTGCGTCGTCCAGCCCTTTGGCAGGAGCTTCAGCATCCCGATCGGAAGGAACGCGAAGATGAGGGCACCGATCGCAAGCACTTGCTGCGCGTGCCGCACGCTCTCGGCGCGAAGAGACACGAGCACGCCCGCTGCGGCGCCCAGGCCGGCGCCGGCGAACGACACGGCGAGAATACCGAAGGCCTGGCCCACGGACGGGAGATACGGGCCTCCGTCGACCATCAGGTTCAGCGTCAGGAGGCCCATCGGCAGGCAGAGCGCCATTGCGACCCAGACCCAGACGACGCAGGCGAGCCACTTGCCCCAGAGAATCGCCGCGTCGGACAGCCGCGTCGCGAGCAGGGTCTCGAGGGTCCTGCGCTCCCGCTCCCCTGCGACGGAGTCGGACGTCACCGTGGTCACGATGAAGAGCGGGATCCATGCCCAGATGAGCACGGGCCATGGAGCGGTCACCCAGGCGGTCCCGAGCTGCCACGGCACGAAGACTCCGACGATGGCCAGGAACGCCCCCAGCGTGGTGAGCGTCACCCACCCGGAATCGGAGCTCCGAAGCTCCGTCCATTCCTTGCTGAGAACGACCCACACATCGTGAAAGAAACTCATGCCGTCGCCTCCAACGTCCCGATGCCCTGATCGTTGAAGATCGACAGTACGCCGTCCTCCAACGTGTTCCCCACCGGCCTGACCTCCTCGATCCCGACCCCCACACGCACGAGGAACGTCACCAGGTCCGATACCTCCGCGTCCTCGGCGAGTGTGACCAGCACGCCGTCTTCCTCACGCTGGATCGTGCGGATCTCTCGCCGGTCCGAGAGGAGCGCCGCCACGTTGTCGTTGAACCCGCGGCCTCGGAGACGAACCGTCCGCCCGCCCTCGTACCTGCCGATTTCGTCGGGCGCCCCGCGCGCAAGCAACCGGCCATCGCGCACGATCGCCACCTGGTCGCAGAGCTTCTCGGCCTCGGCGAGGTTGTGGGTGGTCAGAAAGACCGTCACCCGCTCCCGGCTCGCGAGACGAAGGAGGTCGTCGCGCACATCCGCGGCGCTCACGGGATCGAGACCCGCCGTCGGCTCATCGAGAAAGATCAGCGACGGGCGGTGGATCAGAGCACGCGCGATCGCGAGCCGCTGACGCATCCCCCGGCTCCAGCCTCGAACGGGCTCGTCGCGCCGGTCCCAGAGATCGATCCTCTGCAGCAACTCCTCGATCCGGGCGAGTCGAACCGCCCGTGGCAGTCTCGCGATTCGGCCGTACAGGTCGAGGTTCGCCTCTGCGCTGAGACGCTCGAGCAGCCCCGGCTGCTCGAGGAGGACCCCGCAGCGACGGCGGATCTCGTCGGAGTCCGTCACGGGATCGAAGCCGAGCACCCTCGCCTCGCCGTCCGTCGGACGAAGGAGACCGAGCAGCAGTCGGATCGTGGTCGTCTTCCCCGCTCCGTTCCGGCCGAGGAAGCCGAAGATCGAGCCGCGGGGCACGCTCAGCGAGAGCCCGTCAAGCGCCCGGACCCCGGGGAAGTCCCTCGTGAGCCCGCGGGTGAGGATCGCGTGACGCGAGCCGTCGGCGCCCGACGGATCGGCTCCTGAGCCGGATTCCGTCGCTGGCCTGACCCGACCGGAGATCTTCTCGCCCACTCCACACCCCCGCAAACCCTTCGAGACCCGTGTATCGTCGCGGTTCGACGCATCTGTACCATGCACGGATCGTACACATGGGCCGCCTCGGCCGATCGACACGCCGCGCGCCGGTAACCGATTGGGGGGAAACACGTTGGGGCCCCCGCAGTGGGAGACGCGATCGATGGCGGCGTTTCGAAACCGTGGCGATGTGGAAGGAAAGCAACAACAGTCGCCACTTGATAGGTTCTGGCCGGATTACGTGCCATGGTTGCCAGGATGAACGAGGAGGAGGCGGACGTGGGTCAGGACAGCCAGATCGGAGGGCCGGTCGTCACGGGGGGCGTCACCGAGGACGCGTTCGAGGTGCTCGAGGACGCGCTCTATCAGCTGTGGAGCACGGCGAACGAGCTGGCAAGGATCCGCCCCCCGAAACCGAAGTACTTTCGGGTGACCATCTTCGGCTCCTCCCGCATCCGCCCGGGCGACGACATCTACGACGAGGTCCGGCACCTCGCGGCGGATCTGTCGTCCATGGGTTGCGATATCGTCACCGGTGGTGGCCCCGGCCTTATGCAGGCCGCGAACGAGGGCGCCAAGCTCGGGGACCCCGACAACCGCACGCGCTCATTCGGGCTACCGATCGAGCTGCCGAGCCGCGAGGAAGAGCCCAACCCGTTCGTCGAAAAGCTCTACCATCACCGGACGTTCTTCACCCGGCTTCACCATTTCGTGCGGTTGTCCAGCGCGTTCATCGTCGTTCGAGGCGGCATCGGGACTATGCTCGAGACGGCGCTCATCTGGCAGCTGTGCCAGGTACAACATGTGAACGACATCCCGCTGATCTTCATCGGGGACATGTGGAAGGAGCTCGTGGAATGGGGGAAGCACCACATGCTCGGGTCGACCCCTGAACTGGCCGGGGCGGCGGACCTCGACATCCCCCATTGCGTCCCCGGTGTCGCTGAAGCGTGCGCGCTCGTGGCCGCGCGCAAAGCGATCTTCGACGAGAAGGGCGTGGAGGTCTAGAGTTCAGCCACGCTCCCGCGCTCGGGGACGTGGACGCTCGGAAAGCCGCGTCCTTCGAGCGTCTCCTTGAGGGCCAGCGACGACTGCTCCTCGCCGTGGACCAGGAAGATCTGCTTCGGCGACCCGGTCTCCCTCACCTCCTCGATCCACTCGACAAGTTGTTCGCGGTCTCCATGGGCGCTGTACGCGCCGGCCCGCCTGACCTTCGCCCGGATCGGGTAGGGATCCCCGTAGATCCGAGCCTCCCGCCCGCCCTCGAGGATGTGCCGGCCGAGCGTGCCCTGGGCCTGGAAGCCGACGAACAGGATCGTCGTGCTCTTCTTCCCGCCATGGTGGATGAGATGGTGCAGTATCCGCCCACCCTCGCACATGCCTGACGGCGAGATGATGATCGCCGGGCCTTCGAGATCGTTCAGGCGCCGTGACTCGTCGGCCTTCTTGATGTAGGTGAGCCGGTCGAAGCCGAGCGGGTCGCCGTCCGGGTCCGTCTGGAGTCGCTGGACCATCTCGCGGTCGAAGCACTCGGGGTGCAGCCGGTAGACCTCGGTCGTACGGACGCCGAGCGGCGTGTCGATGTACACATCGAGAGGCGGCAAGTCGCCGGAATGCCACAGCTGGTTGAGGCGGTACGCCAGCTCCTGGGTTCGCCCGACAGCGAAGGACGGGATGAGCAGCTTCCCGCCACGGTCGCAGCAGCGCCGGACCGTCTCGAGAAGGTAATCCTGGGCCTGATCGGCCGGCTCGTGGAGTCGATTGCCGTACGTGCTCTCCATGATCACGTGATCGACGTCGCCGATCGTCTGCGGGTCGCGCAGGATCGGGAGCCCGGGCCGGCCGATGTCTCCGCTGAACAGAAGACGGCGACGCTCTCCGACCGCGTCGACATCGAGGACCACGCTCGTCGACCCGAGCATGTGCCCGGCGTCGATGAACCGCACGGCGATGCCGGGGAGAATCTCCCGCGATCGGTGGTAAGGAATCGTGACGAACCGGTCGATCGTCTCGACCACGTCGTCTTCCGTGTAGAGGGGCTCGAACAGCGTCTTCCCCTGCTTGCGGCGTCTTCGGTTGACGCGCGCGACGTCGCTCTCCTGGATCCGGGCCGAGTCCATCAGCAGGAGCGCGGCGAGATCCCGCGTCGCCCCCGTGCTGTAGATCTCGCCGCGGAATCCCGCCCGAACGAGCGTGGGCAGGTTGCCGCTATGATCGATATGGGCGTGCGACAGTACAACGACGTCGACGGAGGCGGCATCGAACGGAATGTTCCGGTTCCGTTCGAACGCCTCCTTTCGGCGCCCGTGGTACATCCCGCAATCGAGGAGGACTCGACGTCCGTTCGCCTCGATCAGGTGCATCGAACCGGTCACGGTGCGCGCGGCACCCCAGAAGTGAATGTTCATGCGGCATGCTCGCCCCGCCCTGCCCTCCGGGCAAGTCGGCCCGGCCACCTACGACGGAGACTCCATGACCCCCACGCGCCGCGGGCGTATTCGACTGTTGCTGACCGCCGCCTCCCTCCTCGTCACCTCGCCCATACTGGCGGATGGGCTCGCGGGGCAGGACCCGGACGCGAAGGTGGTGATTCTCGCCCGTCATGCCGAAAAGCTCGGAGGGGACGACCCCGCGCTCAGCGAGGCCGGGATCGATCGGGCGGAAACGCTCGCACACGTGCTTTCTCGTTGGCCCGTGGACGCGATCTACACGTCGCAGTTCAGGCGGACGCGGGATACGGCTGCCCCGCTCGCGGCGGCGAGCGGCGTCGAGGCGGAGGTCGTCGACGCCCGCGACATGGGTGCGTTACTCGAGAGAATCGACGGCGGAGAACAGCAAGCGATCGTGGTGATCGGACACAGCAACACCGTGCCGGCCATCGCGCGGGCGCTCGGGGCTCCCGGCGTCGAGGACATTCCCGAAGAGGGCTACGACGACCTGCTCGTAGTCACCGTGGCGGGAGATGGCACCGCGACCCTCCTGCACCTCAAGTACGGGGCTCCCACCCCGTATTGAGGTTGCGACGTCCTAGGCGTTCCCCACAGCGACGAAGTCGAGTACGTCGTTGTCCCGCACGTCAGCCGGCTCGCCGATCTCGATTTCGAGCAGACAGACGTTGTCGCCATGACGGCGGCTCTTGAGCTGTTTGATGGCCACGCGCTCGTCGTAGTGGACGGCCGCCCCCGCGATCACGCCCTGGATCAACGCGCAAATCGCGCAGTGGGCTTCTATGCGGAGGAGAATCTGGTCGTCCGGACTGATGGTGGTTCGGAAGCTGAGCGGGGTCGAGTCGGCCGCGTCGCGGTCGCTCACCATCGGCAGGTCGTCGCCGAGGCCGCGGATAAACGACGCGAGGTCGTCGTGTCGGGAGAAGAGACTCGGGTAGATATCCAGAAGTGCCGGCACCGTGTGTTGTCCGAGCCAGCAGGCGAGCGCGTCTGATGGTGCGCCCTCCGCTTCGGGTGTCTGGTCCGCGAGTGCGACCCACATGTCCTCTCCGTATTGCCGAACGAGCGTGTCACGTACGAGTCCGATCAGCTTCCCGTCCATTCGCGTCCTCCCTCGTGTCTCGCGGCCCGCGACCGCGGAGGTTTGCCCTCTTTTCTCGCAAACTGCGGAGAGAAAAGACCTTACGAGCTTTTGGGTCTTCGCCTTCCCGCCGGCTCCAACGGCTTGAAACCGCTTGGCTTCCGCGCGTTTCCCGGGGTTCGGCGGTCCTGAACGCCAACTCTCTGATGGGCAAGGCCGGGACCGCCACGTCAGCGGCGCGTTCTCAGTCTCCGCACGCGTGCCAACCCGGCCTCAAATGCCCGCGCTCCGAGGCTGCGAAGCCCGCCCGTCGACCGTAGCTTCTGCCCACATGCCGCTGAAGCTCGTACGCTCCGACTCGAACGCCGCTCTCTGGCGCGCGTGCTCGTCGCGGTTCCTGGACGAGCTCGGTCTGCATGCCGGCCCCGACGAGTACCCGTCCCATCTCTGGCTGGCTCACCGCACGCAGCGGGATCTACTACTCGACGCGGCGGAAGAACGGGACCTGAAGGGGTGGCTCGCCCCGCCCTTCTCATTCCTCTCCGAGCTCCCGGCGCTTTTCGGAATCGACCGCCGACCAATCGGGCTCCTCACGGGCCGCCTGCTCGTTTCGCGACTCGCCGCCGGCGCGGGCCGGGAACACGGCTTCGTGGGAGCGACCGGATCGGAGACGCCCGGGCGCGGACACATGGTTGATCGCGCGCTGTCGGAGCTGCTGCCTGAGGGCGTGATGCCCGCCGAGCTGGCATCGGCGCTGGAGGAGTTGGGCGGCGATGACTTCACGCGCCGGCGAAACGCCTGGCTACTGGACACCTACGCGGCGTACGTCGAGCATCTCGAGACCACCGGGCAGTTCGACCCCCGATCGATCCACTCGCTCGTTGCCGACGCAATCGATGGCGGCGCGTTGCCGTCGGCCCTCGGGGGCGCCGGCCGGCTCCACGTGTTCGGGGTCACGTCCCTCCGCGGGAGGACGAGGCTCTTTCGGGCGCTCGCCGCGCAGGCCGGGTGCGAGGTCATCGTCTATCTGCCGTCCGACTCGATCGAGACGGATGTGGACCGGGAGGGCGCGGTCGCGAGCGACGAGTCCGGACCGCGAGACGAGTGGGAAGCGCTCGCCGCCTCCGTCGAAGACCTGGCCAGCCGCGGGTCGAGGCGGGCGCCCAAGATCCAACCGGTGCCGGACGCCGTCCGCGAGGCGGAATGGGTCGCGACGCGGATCAAACGGCTCATCGTGGACGAAGGCGCCAGACCGCACGAAATCGCGGTAATCGCTCGGTCCGGGCGCGACGACACCCGAAGGGTCCACGATGCACTCCGTCGTACCGGGGTGCCGAGCACTGCCCGGCTTCGGTCGCGCCTGCACGAGGTCCCGGCCCTTCGCGCTGTCCTGCAGCTGTTCAGCGCCGCGTCGGATGAGTGGTCGTGGACGCCACTGAGCGCCGTCCTGGGGAGCCCCTACTTCGGCCGCTCGATCGACCTGAGAGCGCTCGACATGCTCGCCTCGAGGTCGCGTCCCCGAGGGCTCGCAGAGTGGCTCGAAGGTGTGGACGAGCTCAGGGCGGAGGCGCGGTCCGAGAGGGGCTGGATCCTTCGCCGCGCCGGCGTGTCCGAAGAGCTCCTCGATCGCACGTCGACCGACCTGGCGCTCTTCGTGGAGGCGGCGCGGGGGCTGACCGATTCGAGAGACGAAGCGGAATGGATTTCCACGACTCGAGGCATCTTGCGTGGCGAGCGCTTCGGCCTGCGCGAGCGGGTGAA
>JAOTZH010000266.1 GCA_029861425.1 Gemmatimonadota bacterium | reverse complement strand
GTCGGCGCTCAGGGAAGAGAAACGGCGGCACGTCCACGTTTCGTGTCCCGACGGCGAGGCCAAGTTCTGGCTGAGTCCGACGATCGCGCTCGCGCGGTCCGGCGGACTCGACGAACGCACACTGAACCGAATCCGCGAGATCATCGATGAACGACAGGGAGAGATCCGAGATGCCTGGGACCGCCACTTCCGAGCCTGAGGTCACGAACATCTCCGCGCACGGGTTCTGGATCCTCCTCGATGACGAAGAGCTGTTCCTATCCTACGAGGAGTTCCCGTGGTTCAGGGGTGGAACCGTCGAGCAGATCTCCACGGTCGCCCAGGACCGTCCGGGGCACCTCCGGTGGAAAGCCCTGGACGTGGATCTCACCGTTGATTCCATCCGCCATCCGGACCGCTACCCGCTGAAGGCCGGTCTCTCCGACCCTTCCTAGTTCGGAGGACGGCCGCGCCCGACGGTCCCCTCACGGGGTCCACGGCGGTCGCTCGATCCCCTTACATTGCGAGCTTCTGCCAGCCTGACGACGACCTCAGACCGGACGGTCCGTGGGCCTTTTCGATGAACTGAAGCGCCGGAAGGTCTTCCGCGTCGCCGCGGTATATGCCGCGACGGCGTTCGTCGTGCTGCAGGCCGTCGACCTGATGGTGGAAGCGCTCGGCGCACCTGGATGGTTGCTCACCGCCTCCGCAGTCGCGGCAATCGTCGGGTTCCCCGTCGCCCTCGTGACCGGCTGGGCTTTCGAGCTTTCCGAAAAGGGCGTCCGCCGGACGGACGATGTCCCGGATGACGCCTCGGAGACTTCGGGCGCCTCCCCTGCCCTGTTCGGTCCGAAGACCCTCGCGCTCGTCGCGGGACTCCTCGTCCTCGGCATCGGCATGGGGGCCGGCTGGTTCCTCGGCAGCGACGCTTCCCGCTCGTCGGACGCCGACGGAGCGCCGTCGATCGCGGTCCTCCCGTTCGAGAACTCGAGCCCGGACCCCGAGGATGAATACCTGAGCGACGGGATCGCCGAGGAGATCATCGTCGCGCTCCGGCGCGTCCCGGGTGTCGATGTGGCCGCCCGCACATCCAGCTGGCAGTTCAAGGGCACGAATCCCTCCCCCCGTCAGGTGGCGGACTCGATCGGTGTGTCGTCCGTGGTCGCCGGAACGGTGCGTCGAAGCGGCGGCGACGTCCGGATCACGGTGGAGCTGATTTCGGCCGACGGCCGGCCGCTCTGGTCCGACCAGTACGAGGTGATGGTCGACGACCTGTTCGCCACGCAGGACAGGATCTCGGAGTCCATCGCGAATGCCCTGCAGATCCGCTTCACTGCCGATGAACGGGCAGCCGGCGACGACGGCGAAACCGACCCGGCGGCGTACGACCACTACCTGCGGGGGCGCTACAACCTCGCGCTCCGCTCGCTGTCGGGGTTCTACGAAGCGATCGACGACTTCGGCGCCGCGGTCGCGATCGACAGCACGCTCGCGCTCGGCTGGGCGGGGCTAGGCGAGGCCTGGATGCTCGGCATGGCGTGGGAGCTGCCCGAACCGGCGTCGGAGATGTACGCCGCGTCCGTCCAGGCGCTCGAGCGAGCGGTGGCGCTGGATCCTGACCTGGCGCAGGCTCACGCCGCCACGGGACTCCTCATGTTCTGGGTCGGGCGGTGGGACGAGGCCGAGGTGCCGCTTCTGCGAGCCCTCGAGATCAACCCCGAGCACGCGGACGCGCTCCAGTGGCTCGGCCACCTCTACTCTCGTCTCGGGCGGTATGACGAGGCGGAGGCCTCGATCGAGCAGGCGCTTCGTCAGGAACCGTTCTCGCGCGGAGTGGCCAGCGGCGCCTCGTCTACCTATGAGATCTTCCGACCCGAAGAGGCCATCTCGTATGGATACCGGTTGATCGAGCTCGGCCACACCCAGAGCGGGCTGCTAGCCGTCTGGAGAGGGCTGGTCCACGAGGGACGGCTCGACGAGGCCCTGCCCCACGCCCGCGAGTGGGTCCGCGGACTCGGTGGGTCGGAGCAGGAGGCGGACGACCGCGAGGCGTTCATGGTCCGCATGTTCGACGCGTTTCGGGAATACCAGGAGACGGGGGAGCAGGTCGAAGTGCCGCGAGGCCCGCTCACCAGCTTCGCGGTGGATGCCCAGCTATTGGGCGGACGTGCGGATGTGGCGTTCGAGATGCTCGACCGCCTGTTCGCGAACGACGACCCGGCCCTGCTGACCATGATTCAGCGACGCTCGCTCCACGAGCTGAGGGATGACCCGCGCTACCTGGACCTGCGACGACGGATGCGGGAGCGGTTCGGAGGCTGACCCGACCTCGCGGGCGTCCATGAGCCCCGAGTAGAATACCGTTCCGCTCAACCCGTCACGGAGAGTCCCGATGAAGTCGTCCCGTTTCTGCCCGCTCGTCCTCACCGTCCTCCTCCTCGGCCCCGCCACCGCCAGTGCGCAGGTCTCCCTCGAGGACGCGATCGCTGACCTCGAGTACCGCGAGATCGGCCCCGCGCTCATGGGCGGGCGGATATCCGACCTCGCGGTGGTCGAGGCGAAGCCGCAGGTGTTCTACCTGGGCACGGCCTCCGGCGGCCTCTGGAAGACCGAGAACCACGGGACGTCCTGGACGCCGCTCTTCGACGACCAGCCGACGAGTTCGATCGGCGACGTCACGATCCACCAGGAGAACCCGAACCTGGTCTGGGTCGGGACGGGCGAGCCGCAGAACCGACAGTCGTCCCCGTGGGGGAACGGGGTCTACAAGTCGACCGACGGCGGAAACACGTGGATGCACATGGGGCTCGAGGCCACGAAGCACATCGGCCGCATCCTCATCAACCCGCGCAGTCCTGACGTCGTCTACGTCGCGGCGGTCGGGGACCTGTGGGGACCGAACCCGGAGCGCGGCGTCTTCAAGACGACGGACGGCGGCGAGACCTGGGAGAACGTCCTCTACATCGATGACCACACGGGCGCGATCGATCTCGCCATGGACCCCTCCGACCCGAACACGATCTTCGCAGCCATGTACCAGCGGCAGCGCACGGGCTGGGGGTTCAACGGGGGCGGCCCGGGGAGCGGGCTCTACCGGACGGTAGATGGCGGCGAGAACTGGACGGAGCTGACCGAGGGCCTGCCCGAGGGCGACAAGGGACGGATCGGGATCGACGTATTCCGCGGCGACGGCAACATGGTGTACGCGCTCGTCGAGGCTGATGCGCGAGAGCCGTCGGCGGGATTCGGCGGG
>JAOTZH010000126.1 GCA_029861425.1 Gemmatimonadota bacterium | reverse complement strand
CGCTCGTAGTCGAGTTCGGGAATGGCGCTCATGTGGATGCCCGCCAGGGCCACGGTGCCACCCGGGCCGATTGCCTCGAGGGCCGCGGGCACGGTGTCTCCGGCCGGAGCGAATACGATCGCGGAGTCGACGGGATCTCGAGGCGAATCGCCTGGACCGCCGACCCACTCCGCACCCATCTCTCGGGCCAGCCGTCGGTGCCCCTCTCCCCGGGTGAGCACGTGGACGTGGTGCCCGCGATGTCGGGCGATTTGCAGCACGACGTGAGCCGACGACCCGAAGCCCACGAGCAGCAGGCTCCCACCCGCAGGGACCTCGGCACGACTGAGCGCACGGTACCCGATGATCCCGGCGCAGAGGAGAGGCGCCGTCTGCGCGTCATCGAGACCCGGCGGGAGCGCGTACGCATACGCCTCGGGCGCGACGGCCAGCTCGGCGTATCCTCCGTGACGGTGGTATCCCGTGTAGAGAGACGCTGCACAGAGATTTTCGCGCCCTGAAACGCAAAACGCGCAGACACCACAGGTCGAGTGGACCCACGCGATCCCGACCCGATCGCCCGGCTTGAAGCGACCTGCCGCCTCGTCGCAGACATCGACGACGCCGACCACCTGGTGTCCGGGAACGACCGGCATGAGCTCGGGCTCCAGGTCGCCCTCGATCACGTGCAGATCGGTTCGGCAGATTCCACAAGCCGTCACGCGGACGCGAATCTCGCCCGGAGCGGGCTGCGGATCGGGCACTTCGGTCGACCGAAGCGGGCGCGTCTCGATCGGCGCCTGCGCGTCGAGCAGAAGCGCCTTCACCTACGCGCCGGTCAGCTCGGGGGTCGGAAGTGCCAGCACGGGGCACCCGGCACGCCGGAGGACCGTATCCGCGACGGAACCCATGACCGCCCGGGTGATCGACCCCGGACCGCGGGTGCCGACGACGATCAGGTCGACCGCGTGCCGCTCGGCCGCCGCGAGGATCTCGAAGGCCGGGTCGCCCATTGCGACGATCAGCTCGGTGTCCTCTCCCAGACCGACCTCCTCGGCCGTCTCGCGTAGCCAACCCCTCGCCCGGTCCGCCAGCTCGCCGGTGAGCTCCGACCCGGGTCGCTCATCGCGTGGCGGCTCGATGGCCCGAAGATGAGCCTCGACCGGTACGTCGAGAACGTGGAGGAGCATGGGTCTGGCGCCGAACCGCTCGGACAGGCCCTTCGTCCACGCCGGCACGCCAGCCGCGAGCGCGCTGTCGTCCACCGTGCCCATGATGCGCTCGGGCGATTCACGCAGGACCCCGTGTCCGACGACCGTGGGGATCCTGGCCTCGTGGAGCAACTGGACGGCCGTGCTTCCCAGCAAGGTCCACCTCCCCTTCCGGCTCGCGTGCGGGCCGACCACGATCAGCTCGGCTTCGAGCGAGTCCGCCGCGATTCCTATCTGCTCCGCCGGTGACCCTACGCGAATGCGGGTCTCGACGGAGACCCCCGTCTCGTCTTCGAGCTGTCTCGCGAACTCGTCCAGACGGGCCTGTGCTCCGGACCTGGCCGAGACGAGCACCTGCTCCTCGTCCCCCCACAGACCCGTGAGGAACTTCGGTGGCTTGGGAATGTGAAGGGCGTGCACCAGAATCACCCGATCGGGTGACAGGTGCCGCCCGACCCAGCGTGCCGAGGCGAGCCCCGACCCGAGGAAATCCACACCGGCGACGATTGTCTTGACGTCCATTCCACACCTGCCTCGAGGTCTTACGCATGTGACGGTCCCTTCGTCACGCACGCCTCGCGCCGAGGCTGCGACGGTCACTGGAGGCGAGGCTGGTGGCCGGGAAAGCCTCTATTCCGGGGGTTCCGAGAATCGTCAGGCCCGCGTCCGCGCTGCCGACACCGCCGGGCGCGCGGAAGCCCGTCCCGGCCGGCTTCGGTACGCGAGACAATACGCCCCAGCGCTGCGGAAAGGTTGCCGGTCCGTGGGGAGGAGTCTACTCAGTAGGAGCGGTCGTGGACGCCTTTGATCGCCCGCCCCGAGGGGTCGGCGTTCGCCGCGAATTCTGGGTCCCACAGGATGGCGGCCGGCGTGCTGCACGCGATGCTCGGCCCCTCGGGCACGCAGCGAACGGCGGGCTCGCCCGGGAAATGCTCCTCGAATATCGAGCGGTACAGGTACGCCTCCTTCGTCAGCGGCGGGTTGGTCGGGAAGCGCACGGCGGCGCGCTCCAGCTGCCTGTCCGAGACCTCCCGGCCGGCGAGCTCCCGAAGGCTGTCGATCCAACCGTACCCCACCCCATCGGAGAACTGCTCCTTCTGACGCCAGAGGATCTCATCGGGCAGGATCCCATCGAAGGCGCGGCGGAGAATATCTTTCTCCATGCGTCCCTCTGCCGGCCGCTTCCCTCCCGGGTCCAAAGACATCGCGACGTCCAGAAACTCGCGGTCGAGGAACGGGACGCGGGCCTCGATCCCCCAGGCGGCCATCGATTTGTTCGCCCGAAGACAATCGTACTTGTAGAGCTGGTCCAGCTTGCGCACCGTCTCGTCATGGAACGCCCGCGCGTCGGGCGCCCGGTGGAAGTACAGGTACCCGCCGAAGATCTCGTCGGCTCCCTCGCCCGACAGGACCATCTTGATGCCCATCGCCTTGATCCGTCTCGCCATCAGATACATCGGTGTCGAGGCTCGTATCGTGGTCACGTCGAACGTCTCGAGATGCCGGACGACCTCCGGCAGCGCGTCGAGTCCTTCCTGGATCGTGTAGATGATCTCGTGATGGACCGTTCCGATCGCCGCAGCGGCGGCCCGTGCCGCCGCGAGGTCGGGCGAGCTCTCGAGCCCAATCGCGAAGGAATGCAGACGTGGCCACCACGCCTCCTCGGCCCCGTCCGTCTCGACCCGGCGACGGGAGTATCGCATCGCGAGGGCGGCGATGATCGACGAGTCGAGCCCTCCCGACAGGAGAGTCGCGTAGGGGACGTCCGACATCAGTTGACGCTCCACCGCGGCCTCCAGCGCCTCGCGGATCGGCTCGGGATCCGAAGCGCCACCGGCGACGGCATCGTACTCCCGCCAGGCGGGCGTGTAGTACCGAACCGGCTCCCCCACCTCGCTGTCGAGAACGTGCCCCGGCGGGAAGTCGCGAATCTCGGGGCAAACGCCGATCAGGGCCTTCATCTCGGAGGCGACGAACAGACGACCCTCTCGATCGCGCCCGGTATAGAGCGGCATCACGCCCATCGGATCCCGAGCGATCAGGTAGCGATCACGACTCTCGTCGTACAGCGCGAAGGCGAAGATGCCGTTGACTTCGTTCAGCCACGTCGCCGCTTCATCGGGCCGCTGCTCGTAGAGGGCGAGCAGGACCTCGCAGTCGGACCTCGTCCGGAAGGGATACTCCCGCGCGAGGGCGTCTTCGAGGACGCGATGGTTGTAGATCTCGCCGTTCACCGCCAGCACGTTGCCCGGATCCGAGCCGTGCAGCGGCTGCGCGCCGCTTTCGACGTCCACGATCGCCAGCCGCTCGTGGGCGAGGATGGCGCGATCGCCCGCGTACACGCCGCTCCAGTCGGGACCGCGGTGGCGCTGGAGGCGAGACATCTCCAGTGCCTGGCGGCGCAGGCCTTCCGGTCGCCCATCGAAGTCGAAGATGCCGAGAATCGAACACATGCGGCGGAAGATCCGGAGGCGCCCGGAGGGATGCAACGAAGTGGCGCGCGGTTCTCCGCCCCGGCATCATCTTCCACATGCTGATCGTCGGGTGGTTCGCACTGCTTCTGGGGGGCCTCGGGCTGACGGTCTTCGCGAGCATTCGCTCCGTCGGCCGCATTCAGACCGTGGTTCAACGCTCGCGGATACCCCCGTTTTTCGTCGGTCTCACACTGATGTCCGTGGGCACGGACCTTCCGGAGATCGCGAACTCGCTGATCTCGAGCTTCGCCGGACACGGGGATCTGAACGCCGGCGATTCCATCGGATCCGCCGTCACGCAGGCGACCCTCGTCCTCGGGCTTCTCCCGTTCCTCGCCCGACCGTTCAGAGTGCCGCGTTTTCGTCTCTTCGTCATCTGCCTGGCGAGCATGATGGCGCTCGCCCTCGGGGCCGTTCTCATGCGGGACGGCTTCATCTCGCGCGCTGACGGGTTGATCCTGGTCCTCGCATGGCCGATCGGCTCCATGCTCGTCATGCGCCAGCTGTCCACGGCGGCCGAGGAGCCGCCCGCGCCGGGAGGGCCCGTCCTCACCGATGTCGGGCTCGCGCTCGTGTTCATGGCGCTGGTCGGCGTCGGCGCGGCCGCGATGATCAAGGCGTTCGTCGAGATCTCCTCGACGCTGGGCGCCCCGGAGTATCTGCTGAGCTTCTTTGTCGCGTCGGTCGGGACTTCCCTTCCAGAGCTCGCCATCGACGTGGTCGCTCTGCGGCGAGGCTTCCGCGAGCTGGCACTCGGCGACGTTCTCGGCTCGAGCTTCGTCGATTCGACGCTCTCCATCGGTATCGGACCCCTCTTCTTCCCCACCTCGGTCACTGCGACGCTCGCCGTGACCGGATCGCTGACGGCCATCGCGGCGCTCGGACTCGTCGCGCTGACGATGGCGCTGGCGCGACAACACGACCGTAAGACGGGTGTAGTGTTGATCCTCCTCTACGTCGGGGTCTACTTCGTGATGCTCTCGTGACGGGGCCGGCCGCGCCCGATGCGAGTCACGTGTCGGAGGGCGCGACGACAGCCTGGCACGCGCTCTCGCCAGATGTTGTCGCGGCACGACTGACGTCGGACCTGAATGAAGGGCTCGACCCCGGAGAGGCCGAGCGCCGGCTCGCGCGCCACGGACCCAACGTCCTGTCGGAAGTCCGTGCCGCGAGGTGGCGGGTCGTGCTGGCGCGGCAGTTCACGAACGCGCTGATCGTGGTGCTTCTCATCGCCGCGGCGATTTCCGTCGCCGTCGGCGAGCGTACCGATGCCGCTGCGATCGTCGCGATCGTGCTTCTGAACGGCCTGCTCGGCTTCGCCCAGGAGTGGCGCGCGGAGCGCGCCATGGCCGCCCTGCGACGCATGCTCTCGCCGTCGACCACCGTCTCGAGAGGCGGGCGCTGGATCCACGTCGCCTCGGACCAGCTGGTCGAAGGAGACCTGGTCAGTCTCGAGACGGGAGACCGCGTGCCCGCCGACATGCGGATGATCGAGCTGACCGATCTGCGGGTCGACGAGGCCGTGCTGACCGGCGAGTCGCTTCCGGTACACAAGTCGGCCGACACCCTGTCGGCCGCGACGTCCCTTGCCGAGCGCACGTCGATGGCCTGGACCGGGACGACCGTGGTTCACGGCCGAGCCATCGGTCTGGTCACCGCCACCGGTATGCGGACGGAGTTCGGGCGCATCGCCGAGTTCACCCAGACCGTCGTGCGCGAACCCACGCCGCTCCAGCGAAAGCTGGCGGTCATGGCACGACAGCTCGGGCTCGCCTCGGTCGGCGTCGCCGCGGCCGTGGTCGCCGTCGGGCTCTCCTCGGGGATGGAGGCCCTCGAGGTGTTCATGACCGGCGTGTCCCTGGCGGTGGCGGTCGTCCCCGAGGGACTGCCGGCCGTCGTGACCATCACGCTGGCCCTCGGGATCCGGTCGATGGCGCGGCGCCGTGCCCTCTTGCGGCGTCTTCCCGCCGCGGAGACGCTCGGTGCGGCCACGGTCATCTGCACGGACAAGACGGGCACCCTGACCGCGAACGAGATGACTGTCCGCGACGTCTGGCTCGCGGGGGGGGCGATCGCCGTGACCGGCTCCGGCTACGATCCCGACGGCGTCTTCAAGACGGATGGCCGGGTCATCGCGCCGGAGAGCCGATCGGATCTCCTGGCCGCCCTGGACACCGGGCTCTCCTGCAGCCATGCGCGCGTCGTTGAAGAGGGCGGCGTCTGGCGCCCCCTGGGCAAGCCGACGGAGGCGGCGGTCGCCGTGGCAGCTTTCAAGGCGGGGCTCTCGGAACCGGCCGCGGAGATCGAGACCGAGTTCGCGTTCACCTCTGCCCGGAAACGGATGACGGTCGTCCTGGATTCCGCCGACGGCCGGATCGCGCACGTGAAAGGAGCCCCGGAAGTCCTGCTGGAACGGTGTACCTACGTGCTCGATGGGGCAGACGAGCGGCTGCTCGACGAGTTGGGCCGGGACCGTGTGAAGGCGGAAATCGCACGACTTGGAGAGTCGGGCCGGCGCACTCTCGCGCTCGCGCGGCGGCGACTTCCGGCCGGGACCCCCGCCGACCCCGACTCCGTCGAGACGGAGCTCACGCTGCTCGGAGTGCTGGGTATGCTGGATCCACCGCGACCCGAGGTGCCTCCCGCGGTTGCGCGGGCACAGAAGGCCGGCATCGGGATCGTGATGATCACCGGCGACGCGCCGGAAACCGGGCTGTCGATTGCGCGAGACGTCGGGCTGCGAGCAACGACCGCCGTCACGGGAGGGGAGCTCGAGTCGATGTCCGACGAGGAGCTGCGGGCGACGCTCGAGGGAGACACCGTCTTCGCCCGGACCACACCCTCCCACAAGCTCAGGATCGTGGAGCGGCTTCAGGCGATGGGACACGTCGTCGCGATGACCGGTGACGGGGTGAACGACGCCCCCGCGCTCCAGCGGGCCGACGTCGGCATCGCCATGGGGATCCGCGGGACCGATGTCGCACGGGCGGCTTCGGACATCGTCATCACGGACGACAACTTCGCCTCGATCGTCGGAGCGGTGGAGGAGGGGCGCCGGCAATACGACAACATCCGGAAGTTCACCCGCTACCTGCTCTCCTCAAACGCGGGCGAGGTCGTCGCGATCCTGGGTAACCTGCTGCTCAGGGGCCCACTGATCCTGATCCCCGTGCAAATCCTGTGGATGAACCTCGTGACCGACGGGGTCACCGCCCTGGCGCTCGGGCTCGAGCCCGCCGAAAGGGGCATCATGAGCCGCCCCCCGCGAGATCCTGGCGGACGGATCCTCGACGGTCGGGGGCTCGCCACGATCGGCGCGCTCGGACTCTACATCGGACTCGCGGCGTTGTGGCTCTTCCGCACCTACCACGGCCGGGGCCCCGAGGGAGTGCTGGTGGCGCAGACCATGGCGTTCACGGGGATCGTCGTCCTGGAGAAGGTCAACGTCTTCAACTTCAGGGCCCTCCGGCAGCCTCTTCTGCGAACCGGCCTGTTCTCCAACCCCCGACTCGTCGCCGCGTGGTTCGCCATGATCGGCCTCCAGGTCGCGGCCGTGTACGTACCGCCGCTCCAGCGTGTCTTGCACACCGTCCCCCTGTCGGTCGACGACTGGCTGACCATCCTCGCGCTCGCCACACCGGTGTTCCTGATCCCGGAGACCCTGAAGTGGATTTCGGTAACTCGGGGCGAGCGGGCGCCCGCGAGCCGATAACCGCCCCTGCGGACTCTCACACGGTCGAGCGACGTGCCGCGACCGTGCTCACCCCAGCGCCACGTCGAGGACCATCATCACGACGAAACCGACCAGGGTGGCGCCCGTCGCCAGGTCCTGGTTTCCCGCGAGCTGTGATTCGGGGATCAACTCCTCGACAACGACGAAGACCATGGCCCCGGCGGCGAACGCCAGCAGAAACGGGAGGGCCGTGCCGACGAACATGACGGCGAACGCCCCCGCTACCGCCGCGACGGGCTCCACGATCGCCGACAGCTGTCCGTACCAGAAGGCGCGAGGGGGTTCGACGCCCTCCCGGCGAAGCGGCATCGCGACGGCGACTCCCTCCGGAAAGTTCTGGATCGCGATGCCGACCGAGAGCGCGACGGCTCCGGCGAGTGTCGGCTCGCCAACGACCCCGAGCCCCCCGGCGGCCGCGCCGAATGCCACTCCCACCGCGAGTCCCTCGGGAATGTTGTGCAGCGTGATCGCCAGCACGAGGAGGGTCGTCCTGTGCCACGTCGTTTCGAGCCCTTCGCGGTCTTCCATCGGAAACCCGATGTGCAGGTGCGGCAGGAAGCGATCCGCCACGCGCAAGCACGCCCCGCCCAGAAGAAAGCCCACCGCCGCCGGGAACCAGGAGACCCTTCCCTGGTGACTGGCGATCTCGATGGACGGCAGGAGAAGCGACCAGATGCTCGCCGCAAACATCACCCCGGCGGCGAACCCGAGCATCCCGTCGAGCAGCTTTTGAGGGATTCCGCGGGACACGAAGACGAGGGAGGCGCCCAGCGCGGTAACCGCCCACGTGCCCAGGCCTGCGATCAGCGCCTGCGCCACCGGGTGGAGCGTGGCGAATTCGGCCATGTCAGACGTCAGCCGTGCGGGACCCCGGCCGGATCAGCCACCCCATGAGGACGAGTGCCAGGACGTTGAAGAATGCGATCGACCATGCGGGCAGCGCGAGATTCCGCGGGTCCCAGGCCTCCGCCATGGTCGCGCTCCCGAAAAACACGGCCAGGAAGATGACCATGACCAGCCACCTCGATCGTCCGCTTCCGGCACGAGCTGCCGCCACCAGACCGATCCCGATGGCGAGGAACACCGTGACATGGACCGCCGTGAAGCGAAGAACATCTGAGACGGCGGCCACCTCCCCGGGGAAGCCGATCATCCCGAGGCCGAGCACCCCGGGCGTGTGAAACAGCGGCCGACCGAGGGCCAGATCCGCCACACCCTGTCCGAGGGCGACCGCCGCGGAACCCACCAGGCCCGCGACGATTCCACGTCTGATGATATCCGGGCCGGAGGGTCCCTGACCCGACTGCGGCTCGCCGTTCGTCATCCCCAGACCTCCAGTCAGCTCGATGCCAGCGCGTCCGCGGCCACGACCGGCTCGACGTCCACCACGACCTCGACGCCCGCGCGGACGCTCTCAGTGACCATACAGAAATCCTCGAACAGATCCAGACATCGGTTGATGCGATCGCGGTCTGCCTCCGACACCTCCGGATGCAATGAGACCTCGATGCGGTGGATCCGGATCCTGCCGGTGTCGGTTCGGCTGGTTCGAGCCTGGACCTCGGTCCTCATGCCGATCACCTCGACCCGGGCCTTCCTCATACAGAACAGCGCGCTGGATGACAGGCAGTTCCCGACGGCGGCCGCGAGGAGCCGCGCCGCGTTCGGACCGCCCCCGCCCCCGAGCGGCGGGGGCTCATCCATGACGATCGGATCGCCGCCCTCCACACCGAGATCGACTCGAAACTGGAAGCCCTCCATGAGATCCATCGAAACGTCGAAGCTCTCGGCCATGATGCCCCCTCCGGCGAGTTTGCCCGCGCAGAATCGGTGCAGGGACAGTGCCCCGGAGCGGGCCACACCGCACGGCGGGGCGGGCTCGCCGAAAACGCGCTGCCAGCGAGAAAAGGACGACTGTCTCGCCGGCCGATCAGACCTTCGGGAACGACGGAGCGGGGCGAACTGTCGCGGATCGGCGATCGCTGCGGGACGCGGTGTCCCGCCGGTTGCCCGCTGACGTCACGGGCCACGTCTAGCGTTGAGCCGTCCGTATGGCCTCGACCGCGGCCTCGCCGGCGCGTTGACCTTCCCGCCTGATCGCGGCTCCGTCCTTCGTGTTCCAGTGGGTAAAGTGACGCAGATCGGGACGGATCACGACGTCCGCGGCATCGCGAATGTAGGCCTCGCTGGCGGTCGACACCGCGATCTGAAACGCGTTGATGAGGATCGGGACGAGGCTCCGGGGAGTCTGGAAGTCGAGCCCGGTATCGAGAGTGACCGCCACGACCGTTGCCGCGCCCAGCTCCCGCAGCGCCGCCACCGGGACGTTCTCCACCAGCCCTCCGTCCACGAGCTGCCGGTCGCCGATCTCCACGGGTTCGAAGACGCCCGGCACCGCCGCGCTCGCTCGCACGACCCGGCTCAGCGGGCCATCGGTGAACACCACGCGCTCTCCGTTCGTGATGTCGGTGGTCACCACGGCGAGAGGGATGGCCGCGTCACGCAGATCCACCGGCCCGAGGAGATCCTCGCAGATGTCGCCCAGCTCTCGATTGGAGAGGAGCCCCGTACGCTTGAGGGAGATGCCGGCCACGTCACGCCAGGTGAACTCGCCGGCGGCGGACTCGATCTCGTCCACCCCGACCCCGAAGGCGTAGAGGCCCGCGACGATCGCGCCAGCGCTCGTTCCGGCCAGATGCGAGGGCCGAAGCCCTGCCGCTTCGAGAGCGCTCAGCACCCCGACGTGAGCGTGACCGCGCGCGGCCCCTCCACCCAGGGCCAGCCCGAACGACACGAGCGGTGTCCGCCCCCCTAAGGCACCAGACGCTGCTCGCGCGGCCTCACGAGGAACAGGCCCTCGCGCCTGCTCGAGAGGAGGATCACTCCGCTCGCGAAGTACGGGTACACGCTCCATGTGCCGTCGAAGCCCGCGGCATCCTCGCTCCACGGCGTGGTGTCGAAATGACCGATCTCGACCGGGTTCTCCGGATCGCTGACATCGATCACTCGTAGTCCGGCCCGGTTGTTGGACATGTACATCCGGGTGCCGGCCACGTAGAGGTTGTGGTCGGTGACCTTCGTGTCGCTGTAGTACTCCTGTACGAGCGTCGGATCATCCAGGTCCGTGAGGTCCCAGACGAGCGTTCGGGTCTGTTCGACCAGGCCGCTCACCTCGTCCAGCTCATCGTTCGAATAGAAATACTGATGGTCCTCGGTCAGCCAGCCCTGGTGCGCATAGGCGATATTCGGATAGCTCGCCGTCGCGATCGGGATCGGCGAACTCTTCTCTGTGACGTCCGCGATCGACAGCGCGGTCTCGTTCGCGCCGATGCAGACCTCCCGACCCTGATAATCCTCGTCCGGCCCGTGATAGACGACGCACTGCGCATCATGGCTCCCCCCCGTGTTGCGCCGGCCGGTATTCTCGTGAGCGAAGCAGCCCGCAAACGATGGGCTCACTGGATCGCGGATATCGATCATGTGGTATCCGCCCCCGCAGGTCTCACCGCCGCCTGAAGCGCCGACCGCGTAGGCGAACCCCGTGTCCTCGTTGATGATGATGTTATGGGCGGACGCGATCCGGTCGTAGTGGGCCGTTTCCTCGAACGTGACCGGCCCGGACACGTCCCGAAGCCGAGTGAGATCGAAGATCTGCATCCCGTGATCCCCGGCTCCGTCCGCCACGATGAACACGTGATCGCCGTAGACCTTCATGTCGCGCCAGGTGTTCGACTGACTCCCTGTCGTCTTCGGTAGCCAGCCCAGATAGCGCGGCTCGTTGGGGGCGCTAACGTCGACGAACGCGGTGCCGTCCATCGCCCCCACGATCGCGTACTCGCGCCCGGAAGCAGGATCCGTCCACCCCCAGACGTCGTTCAGCCGGGAGCCCCGACCGGCCCCCAGGGCCTCGCGCGGAATGAAGGCGAGGAGATCGACTTCATCACAGTCGAACCCCCGTGCCTGACCCTGCGCGCAGTCGATCTGACCTCCGGTGATCGCCTCGAGGCCGACCTGATCGCTGAAGATTCGATCAACCGGCTCCCAGAAGCCGGGACTCGCGGAGACGACCCAGGCGGTCCCCGCGCCGAACTCGTCGGCGGGGAGCCCGACGACGCCGACCTCGCCTGCGAGGGCGAGCACCCCACCTGCCTCGATGCGCCCCTCTCCCTCGATCTCGAGCGCCCGAGCGATGTCCCACCCGTCACCGGTACGATCGAAGGCGAACACGCGTCCGATCCCCTGACCCACCGCCGGTGCGCCGATCAGTACCGCGTCGGGGGTAGCGGCGAGTGCCGCCCCGAACCCGGCGGGCGCCGAAACCCCCTCCGCATCGATCGATCCGAGATACGTCGAGCCATCCGCTGAGTAGCGCAGGACCGTACCCACGAAGCGCGCGGCGCCGGGAGCCCCGATGAGCACCTCGCCGTCCGCGAAGGCGACCGCCACGCCCGCCTGGGCACGCGCGGACGTCACCTCGGGTGGAACGATGCGGGTCGCGAGACCCCAGCGTTCGGCGTAGGTGAACATGTAGGCGGCACCGAGTCGATCATCCTCGAGCGGGGCACCGACCAGCGCGCGGTCGCCCTCGATCGCGATCGACGCACCGAACGCGCCTCCGGCCGGGGCACCCGCCGGCGGCGAGAGCTCCCCCACACGCTCCCATTCTCCGTCCGGCGACTGCCGAAAGGCGTGAACGGTCATTCGCTGTGCTTCTTCGTCGGGTTCGCCGATCAACAGGTGACCGCCGGAGGCCGCGAGCGCCGAACCGAACGCGGAGGAGCCCGGCCGGCGGATCATGCCCTGGC
>JAOTZH010000265.1 GCA_029861425.1 Gemmatimonadota bacterium | reverse complement strand
CGACTGGTAGTAGTACATGTGGTTGTGAAGACCCACGAGCCCCGGGATGACCGTGTGGCCCGCGAGGTCGAGTCTCTCGGCCCCGGCCGGGATCGCCACGTCCCGTGCGGGCCCCACCGCGACGATCCTGGTGCCACGGATCACGATGGTCTGGCCGGCGCGTGGCGGACCGCCCGTTCCGTCCAGGACGAGGACGTTTTCGAGCGCGATGACGGGGGCGTCCACACTCACGTACGATAGGACGTCCTCCGAGAGGGACGACCGGTCCTGACCCGCCGCGGGGACCGACCACAACGAGATGGCGACGGCGATTCCTGGCAGAGCGGGACGGATCTGCATCGGTCTTCTTCCTTCTCTAGAGCAACCCGCGCAGCAGGTCGCGGAGGTCGGGGCGGCCGAGAGGCTGCATCTCGTAAGTCACGCGCGTGTGAGGCCCGGGGATTTCGATGAGCTTTCGCAGGTCGATCGGCGTGCCGATCGCGACGGCGTCGGCTGTGCCATCCAGCGCCCGGGCCACCGTCTCCTGGAGATCGTGCACCTGCCCTTCCCCGTATCCCATCGCCGGGAGCAGGTCGGTCAGGTGAGGATAATGCTCGAAGGTCTCGGCGATCTCCCCCACTGCGTAGGGTCGGGGATCGACGAGCCGGCCACCCAGACGCCGGGTCGCGAGGCTCGCGGCGCCGTAACGCATCTCGCCGTGCGTCACGGTCGGGCCATCCTCGATCGCGAGGACATCCATGCCGCGCAGCACCTCGGGGTCTTCCACCGTCAGAGGACAGGCCGCGTCGACGACCGTGGCGCTGGGGTTCAGCCCCCGAATGTTGTCTCGCACCTGCTGGACATCGGCGGGATCCGCCGTGTCGATCTTGCTGATCAGGATCGCGTGTGCCATGCGCACGTTGATCTCGCCGGGATAGTAGCTCGTCTCGTGTCCGGCCCGGTGTGGATCCACGACCGTCAGATACAGATCGGGGTTCAGGAACGAGATGTCGTTGTTCCCACCATCCCAGATGAGAACGTCCGCTTCCTTTTCGGCCGCAGACACGATCTCGCCATAGTCGACCCCCGCCCAGACGACGGATCCCGCGACGATGTGAGGCTCGTATTCCTCCCGCTCCTCGATCGTGGTCTCCTGGAGGTCCAGATCTTCCAGGGTCTCGAATCGCTGCACCCGCTGCTTCACCAGGTCACCGTAGGGCATCGGGTGCCGGATCACGCCCACGCGTTTCCCCGCATCGCGGAAGATCTTCACGATCGCCCGGCTCGTCGGGCTCTTCCCCGCCCCGGTCCTCGAGGCACACACCGCGACGACGGGGACGCTCGCCTCCAGCATCGAGGCACGAAGGTCGGGGAGAGTGAAGGCTGCCCCGGCGACGTTGACGCGGCTCGACAGGTCCATCACGTATTGAAACGAGAGGTCCGAGTAGGCCAGGACGCAGCTGTCGACGTCATGAGCCGCGATCAGGCGCTCGAGATCGTCCTCGGGCTCGATCGGGATGCCGTCGGGATACAGCGCCCCGGAGAGCTCGGGCGGGTAGCGACGATCGTCGATGTGCGGGATCTGCTGGGCCGTGAACGCCACGACTTCGGTTCCGGGGTCCTCCCGGTACAGCGTATTGAACGTGTGGAAGTCGCGGCCGGCGGCACCGAGGATGAGGATTCGAGTTCTGTCCATGACGGGATCATGGCTTTTCCGCGCGCGCCGGTCGACCCCTCGCTCTGGACCCGCGGGTTCCGCCAGTGTTCGAGACCCCCGTATCGCGGGGGCGCGACGACCGCGCTACGATGCGGGTCCGACACCCACCTGCGAGGCCCCGATGCGTACGATCCCGAAGTCGATCCGGCGAATCTCCCTGCCGGCCGTGTTGGTTCTGATGGCGACTCCGCTCCCCGCTCAGGAGCGACAGGCTTTCACCGCCGAGGACGCCCTGAACGTCGCGAACGTCTCCGTCCAAGCTGTGAGTCGGGACGGTCGGTACGTCGCCGCGACCCGCTGGACGTCCCGCGATCGGAAGAACGTCGACCACATGCGATTCGGCGACCCCACGTACATCTCGCCATCCCTCGCCGAAGTCATGGTGATCGACACCGACAGCGGGGAGAAGACCCCGCTGTTTGACGAGAAGGTCCAGACTCGGGCCTTCGCCTGGTCCGCGGACGGCGGCACCCTCGCGTTCTTCAAGCTCGAGGACGGGGAGTACGAGCTCTACACCTACGATCGAGAGCGGGGTCGGGCTCGGGCTGTGGAGCTCCGAACGACGAAGTCCATCGCGGCCAACTCGCCGCTCGAGTGGCGGCCGGATGGTAGCGGCTTGCTCCTCACGCTCCGGGCGGACGGCTGGTCGCGGTCATCCAGGCAGGCCTACGAGGGACTCAGCTTCGGACCCGTCATCGTCCAGGATTCCGAAGACTCGTTTCTCGCCTGGGACGCGGTGCGCAACCTGGGCCAGCTCGCCATCCCGGCCTTCGTCGAGCTCCCGTCGCGAGACGTCCGCGAGCTGTTCGACCATGAGATGACGATCCAGAGCTTCAAGCAGACGGAGGACGGACGGCTGCTCGGGTACGTCGTGACGGAGCCCACGGCCACCTCCTATACGAGACGGGATGGCACCTCCTACTCGGTCCACGCGCTCGACCTCGCCGACGGCTCGACAAGCACGTTGCGAGAGCCGACTGACTCGAGGCTGAGCGTCTCCTGGAACGAGGCGGGGGACGCGTTCGCGTTTGCCGAAGACGGGGACGTATTCGTTCAGTCGATCACGGAAGCCGAAGCGACGAACGTGACGGGATCGGACGAGGAGGACGAAGCCGCGGACGCCGAGCCCGACGACCCCGAGTCCGAGGAGGACGAGCGCACTCGGTACGGGTTCGTCCGCTGGCGACCCGACGGCCAGGCGTTACTCGCCTCGTCGAAAGAGGGCTATCACCTGGTCGACCCCGCCGCCGGCACCAACGAGCTCGTCCTCGCCATGCCGGAAAGCGACTCGACGGCACCGCGCCGGAGTGCCGTTGGCTGGAGCCCCGACGGGCGTACCCTCTTCCTGAGCCATTCCGCGCGAGATCGGTGGGAGCGAGGTCTCGTCGCCTACGACCTCGAGACGCGGCAGATGGCCGACCTCGTGAAGGACGCGGGTCTCTATCGCGGGTGGCGGTTCTCCGAAACGGGCGAGCGCGTCCTGTACACGCGGTCCGACGGGGACCTGCCGAACGAGCTCTTCGTCGCCGACCCGGGTTTCCGCGAGACGAGGCAGCTGACGGACCTCAACCCCTGGCTGGCGGAGCGA
>JAOTZH010000264.1 GCA_029861425.1 Gemmatimonadota bacterium | reverse complement strand
GCCCTTCCCCACCCAGGTGGGGCGTTTCGACCGGCAGACTATACTCGTGGCTCGGAAAAGGGTTCCCTTTCGGGAGCCTTCGTGCAAGGGGTGTTCCCGAACCTGCCGCCGCTTGAGGCCCCCCCCTCCCGCCGACGACCCACGCCGTCTGGAGCCGCGCCACACCTGGGAACGAAAAAGGGACCCCGGGGGGGTCCCTTTTCCTGCGTCTGCCCGCGGCGCCAAGCGAGCGTCAATTCAGCATCGGGGCGATGATCTGCGCGAAGCGGTTGCGGGCTCGATTGAGCCGCGACTTTACGGTGCCCAGCGTGACCCCGGTGATCTCGGAGATCTCGTCGTACGTCTTTCCCTCGAGCTCACGAAGAACGAACACCTCCCGGTGGTGTTCCGGCAGCTCGGCCACCGCGGCTTCCACCTTCTCCCTCAGGTGCCGTTTCCGGAACAGGTCGTCCGGCGCGTACGTGGAGTCCTCGAACTCCAGCGGGCGATGATCGGCATCCCAGTTCTTCTTGATCGCCTGGAAGAGCACGAGCGGGTTACGCGACCGATTCCGCAACTCGTTCTTCGCGAGGTTGCTGGCGATCGTGTACGCCCAGGTCGAGAACTTCTTCGACTGGTCGAAGCGATGCAGATGCCGGTAGACCCGCACGAACGTCTCCTGGACCAGATCCTCCGCGCGGTCCCGGTCGCCGATCGTGCGATAGATGAAGTTGAGCAGGCGTTCCTGGTACCGTCCGACGAGCTCGTTGAACGCGAAGCGCTCGCCCTCCAGATACGCTGCGACCAACTGCGAATCGTCGAGCTCGCGCAGATGGGCCCGGCCGCTCTTCGCGACCGGCGTCGAGGGCGCTTCCCGTGCCTCTCTTGCCCCGTCGAGACTCAATTCCCTGGCCATGTCCACTCCTTCTATCAGGGTCGCGAACCGTGTTCGGGTCGCCCCGAACCGTCGCCACACCCATAAGACGTCCGAGCGAGAGGAATTGTCACACCGGTGTACCCGTTACGTCCCGGCCACCACTCTCGCCGCGAGCGTCAGCGCACAAATCGTCTTGGCGTCGGTGATCTCGCCGCGATCGATCATGTCCATGGCGCTCGCCAATAGCACTTCGTGCCGCTCGATGAACTCGCTGTCCCCGTGCTTCATGGACCCGACTTCGAGGTCCCGCCCAAGGAACAGGTGGATCACCTCGTCCGTGAAACCCGGAGTCGTATGGATGGTCACGAGGTGCTCGAGTCGACCCGCACGATAGCCGGTCTCCTCTTCGAGCTCGCGCTGCGCGCAAGCTTCCGGCGCCTCGCCGGGATCCAGCTTCCCCGCCGGGACCTCCCACACGAATCCATCAGCCGCATATCTGTATTGACGAATTAGAACGACGATGGGTTGGCTGGGGCCAGGACCCGCCTCGGCGGCCCCGGGCGGATCGAGCGCCACAACGGCGGAGGCGCCGGGGTGGCGGATCATCTCGAGCTCTCCCTCGGACCCGTCGGGGAACCGCACGCGGTCGAGGTCGACGTCGATCACGCGCCCGTCGTACACGCGCTCGCCGTCGATCCGACCGGGCTGCCGGTCCGACATCATGTCGCCTCTGGCTCCGCCCCCTCGTCGCTCGACGGACCTTTCGCGCCGCGCAGCTCGACGTCTCCGAACCGCTCCAGACCCTGGGCCGCAGCCGACGCGTCGGTGACCGTGAGGAGCGTCAGCCGGTCCCGACCGAGGTAGGTCCGACACACCTCGCGCACCTGTTCGGCGGTCACGGCCTCGATCCGGTCGCGATACGTCTCCCAATAGTCATGGGAAAGGCCGTAGATGTGCTGTCGGCTGATCCTCGTGGTCACCTGCGCGGCCGTCTCGAACTGCAACGGCAGCGAGAGGGTGAGCGCGTGTTTGGCCAGCGCCATCTCGTCGTCTCCGACGAGCTCGTCCCGCATGAGTGCGATTTCGCCCAGGATCTCCTCGAACGCGTCGGCCGTGACGGCGGTCTCGACCGCGGTCTGGACGGCGAACGGTCCGGCGCCCCTCCGGAAGCGGAACGCGGACCGCGCCCCATAGGTCCAGCCCTTGTCCTCGCGGAGGTTCATGTTGATCCGGGAGTTGAACAACCCGCCCAGAATCGCATTGGCCAGGACGATCGCGCAGTAGTCGTCCGTCCCATGTGCAACTCCGACGGTCCCGACTCTGACCTCGGCCTGCGGACTGTCCGGACGATCGATGAGTATGACCCGAGGGTCCGGGGCGGCCGGCGTCGGCGGGGCGGTGGGGCGGGCGGCCGCCCCCTCCCAACCCCCGAACCAGCGGGACACGGCGTCGACGACCTGCTGCGATTCGACGTCGCCACATACGAACAGCACGGCTCCGCCCGGACGATAGCGGTCGGTATGAAAGCCGCGCAGATCATCGGGCGTGATGGCCTCCACCGTCGCCCGAACGCCACCTGTCGGGCGTCCGTAGAGCCCGTCGGCGTAGAGCGCCTCGATGAGTGCGTGTCCCGCGACCGTCGCCGGCTCGTCGACCTGGCGGTCGATCTCATCGAGACGTTCGGAACGCACCCGCTCGACCTCCTGATCGGGGAACGTCGGCCCCCGAACCACGGCCGACAGAAACTCGAGCGCCTCTTCGAAGACATCAGAGAGGGTGTGAATGGACAGGACCCCGACCGCGTAGCCGGCGGAGGCGTTGAACCCGATTCCAAGACGGTCCAGCCACCGGGCCATTGCGACGGCGTCGCGGTCCTCGGTCCCCTCCGTCAGGAGGCGAGCGGCGAGGCTGGCGAGCCCCCTGCGCTCCGGCCTCTCCGCACCGGCGCCGGCCTCCATCACGAGGCGTAGCGAGACCTCCGGGACGCCCGTTCGCCTCGCCAGTCGAACGTCCAGCTCCCCGGATCCGTCCAGGGTGTCGAAGTCGGGGAGCACGAGGGGTCGCGGCGGCCCGGCCGGGGGCCGAATCGAACGGTCGAGAGCGGTCACGATGCACCGCCTTCCGGCACCACGTGGACCGACGTGAGGCGCTCTCGATCGAGCACCTGATGAGCCACGGCCTCCACGTCCCCCGGGCCGATGCCGGCGTACAGGCCGAACGAGTCGTTCACGTAGGATGCGTCCCCCCGCAGCACCGCGGCGTGAGCGATCGCGTCGGCGCGATCTCCGTACGCGTTCAGCTGGCCGACCAGGCTGCGACGCGCGCGGTTCTGCGCGCCTTCGAGCTCCTCATCGGTCACGCCGCCCCCGAGCAGCCCCCCCAGCACCTCGTGGACCTCGTTCTCGAGGGCCTCGGCCGTGACGCCGGGACGG
>JAOTZH010000125.1 GCA_029861425.1 Gemmatimonadota bacterium | reverse complement strand
ATGAGGACCAGGCCCAGACGGTCTTTGACCTCGAAGACGAGTCGCCGGTCTTTAACCCGATTCTGAGTTCTGCTTTCGACCGGGTCTACACATATCTGCGCGGCGGTTTCCGGTTCAGTCAAAACACGCAAAACACGCGTTGGGTACTCGGGCTTCAGGTCCAGGACTCCGACCTCGACGGCCGGATCCTCGACCCGGAGATCGAAACCGACCCGATCGCGGCCGGGTTCACGCACGTGCTGCCGCAGGCGGATCTTCGCCTCCAGTTGAGCGACGGCAAGAACCTGAATTTCCGCTACAACACGTCGACCCGAGAGCCGACGATGTCGCAGTTCCAGCCGTTTGCGAACAACACCGACCCGCTAAACGTGTACATCGGCAACCCGGACCTCGAACCGGAGTACCGTCACCGCTGGAACGCCGAGTATCGGACCTTCGATCAGTTCAGCTTCGTGAACTTCTTCACATATGCGAGCTTCAATCTGACGACGAACCAGATCTCGGATTCACGGGTGGTCGACCAGCAAGGCCGACAGATCTTCACGCCGGTGAACGCCGGCAGCGCGTGGTCGGTGAGCGGCGGTGCGAACTACGGCCGACCGATCCGGCCGATCGGCGCCCGTATCTCGCTCGACTACCGCGTGACCTACGCGCGCGACGCGTCGTTCGTGAACGAGGCGGAGAACGAAAGCCGACGCTGGCAGAACGCCTTCAACCTCCGGGTCGACAATCGGAACAAGAACGTGTTCGATGTCGAGGCGGGTGTGGGCATCGCGATCAACGACGTCGACTACTCGCTGAATCAGGAGCTCAACCAGAACTACCTGAATGGAAGCCTGTTCGCGGAGGGCTCGTACTTTCTGGGGACGTGGACGTTCAACTCGGACGTCAACTTCCAGGGGTACGACGAGGACGTGTTCGGCCCGAACCTGAACGTCACGATGTGGAACGCGTCGATCACGAAGCTGATCATGGACAACAAAGCCGAGATCCAGCTGGGCGCCTATGACCTGCTCAACCAGAACCAGGGCGTGACGGTGCTGAACACGGCGAGCTTCAACCGGACCGAGCGCACACAGACGATAGGGCGACACCTGATGCTCCAGTTCGTCTACCACCTGGGGAACCGTTCCGGGCGTGGACGAGGGTTCGGCGGCGGCGCTCGGGAGCTCCGACGACGCTAGTCGACCCTACGCCCACGCCCTGAGCACGTAGCCGAGCAGGGCACCGCCTCCGACGAGCCAGGCGGCGTTCACCTTGAAGCGCCATGAGGCGAGCGCTGCGGCTCCGGCGATCACCCATGCCGGCCACGATACGAGCGTCGAGACGCCGAGTTGGACCAGCACGGCGATCATGAGCCCTACGGACGCAGCGTTGATGGCGTCGAGGAAAGCCGCGCTCCACGTCGACTGACGGAGCTTCGTGACCAGCGGGTTCAGCAGCAGCACGAAAACGAACGAAGGCAGGAAGATGGCAATGGTGGCGACGGCCGCCCCGGCCCACCCCGCGACTAGGTATCCGATGAACGTCGCGGTCGAGAGGACGGGCCCCGGCGTAAACTGCCCTATGGCGATCGCGTCGAGAAGCTGCCCTTCCGTCAGCCAGCCCCAACGCGCCACCAGGTCCCCCCGCAGAAACGACACGAGGACGTAGCCGCTCCCGTAGAGGACGGCCCCTACCTTGAGGAAGAACAGGCCGAGTTTCCAGAGCGATACGGTCGCCGCCACGCCGGCCGCTCCGGCCCCGGCCGCGAGGTCCTGCCAGGCCGGCCTCACCAGGATCGGCGGAACAGCTGCGGCCTTTCCGCCGCGGTCGGGCCGCGCGATCCCCGAGAGAAGCCAGGCCATCCCGAGCACGCCCCCGGCCGCCAGCGCGACGAGTTCGTTGAGACCGGCGAGCACCGCTGTCGCGACGCCGACGCCGAGAATGGCGAGCCGCCAGCCCTTCACGGCCTTCCGGCCGAGCCGCCAGACGGCCATCAGGATGACGGCGATTACCGCCGGCTTGATCCCGTAGAGGAACGGTTCGATCTCTGGAAGCGTACCCCACCGTACGTAGACGTATGCGAAGGCCAGGGTCACCAGCGCGGCAGGACCGATGAAGCACGCGCCGGCCACTACGAGCCCCCGCCACGCCGCCCGCTCGTACCCGACGTGCATCGTCATCTCGGTCGAGTTCGGACCGGGAATAAGGCTCGTCGCCCCCACCAGGTCCAGAAAGCGCTGACGGGATAGCCACCCGCGACGCTCGACTACCTCGTCCTCCATCATCGCGATGTGGGCGGCCGGGCCGCCGAACGCGACGAATCCGAGCTTGAGGAAGAGTCTGGCGAGGTCCGTCAGGTGGCGCCTCCGGTTCCGGCGATTACCGCAATTCCGGGCATCTAGCCGCCTCGGCCGACCTTCATGATCTCGACGTACTCGAAATCGATCCAGTCGCCCGTGGCGGGGTCGTGGTCGTCGTCGTTTTCGATGACGCCCCCGTATGGCTCGCCGTTCGAGCCCACCTTCATCTTGATCTCGACCTGCTTCCCGACCGTCGCACCGGTTCCCCTCAGCCGAAGGCGGAATACGTAGCCCGACGTATGGACGTGCTCGTCGGTGAAGTCCCGAGAGAGGGTGATCGTTCGCGAATGACCGAACCTGTTGCCGCCCGCTCGGTCGTGCTGAGGCACGAGCAACGCCGCCTCAGCCTGCGGGTCATCATCGGCGTCGAAGCGAAGGCGCAGACCGTCGGCCGCGGTCTTCGACCCCAGATCGCTCCACCCCTCGCCCGGTTCAGCGGCCGTGCACCGAACGACCGTTTGCCCGCGGCTCAACGCCTCCGCGTCGACCTCTCGCGGGCCCGCCTTCTTCGCCCTTCGGGCGAGCGTCACTACGGCCAGCCCGAACACCACGGCAAAACCGATTACCCATTCCACCTCTTTTCGCCTCGCCTCAGCGATCCTCGTCTGGCGGCTCGACCCGCCACCACCACTGCGTCGGAAGCGCCCGCTGACGAGGCCACACCTCGGCGAGCGAGTCCGCTTCGTAAAGCCGGCCGTTCTTCATCACGTGGCTGATGTCGACCGTGTTCTCCAGGTCGTCGAGCGGGTTCGAGTTCAGGACCTGGAGGTCGGCGAGCTTGCCGACCTCCAGGGATCCGATATCGCCGGCCAGACCGATCGCATCCGCGCTGTGAAGCGTCGCCATGATCAGCGCGTCGTGATTGTCCATTCCCCCGGACGCCATCATCCAGAGCTCCCAGTGGGTGCCGAGACCCTGCACCTCGCCGTGCGAGCCGAGCCCCGCGCGGCCACCTGCCTCCACCCATTTCGCCAGCTGCTCGGCGTGGAGGAAGTGGACGTACTGGTCGTCACGGTAGAACCGGGTGTCTTTCCATTTGTCGAGCTCGTCGTGCGGCGTGAACGTCTGCAGCCGCTCTACCTGATCCACGTCCTCGTGTGTCAGGTAGTACTGGAGGCCCGACGGACCCCCGTAGGCGACGATGAACGTCGGCGTGTACGTCAGGCCGCTGAATCGGCCGAGCTCGACGACGTCCTTGTAGAACGGGCTGATCGGGAGCGAGTGCTCCAGGCCGGCGTATCCGTCCTGCATGAGCGTGAGATTCATCGTGAAGTTCGAGCCGCCTTCGGTGGTCGGGGTGAGGCCGAGCTCGTTCGCGGCCATGATCACCCACTGACGCACCTTTCGGTCGCCGGCCATGTATTGCTTGATGGTCTTCGTGTTGAAGTGGTCCGAATAGCGGCGGAGGACGTTCCGGGCCTCTTCGAGGCTACCGATGTTGTCCGCGGAGAAGACTCCAGGGCCGGTCGAGTAGATCCGCGGCCCGAGGATCTCCCCGACGTCGACCAGGTCGGCATAAGTGACGACGTCCTCGGACGACGTCTGCGGGTCGCGCTGCGTGGTCACCCCATACGCGAGCTGTGCGAGGAACTGCGACACCTGGCTTCGGTGCAGGCCCCAGGCGACCCACGTGTGCGCGTGGATGTCGACGAGGCCGGGGTAGATGGTCTTCCCGGACATGTCGAGGACCTCCGCGTCGGCGGGGGCGCTCAGGCTGCCCGAGGCACCGACCGCGGCGATCCGGTTGTCACGCACGAGAATGTCGCCGCGTTCGATGACCTCGTCACCGCGCATCGTGATGAGTCGGGCCCCCTGCAACAGGACGGTCCCCCGAGGCTTGTCCTTCAGCCGGGTGATCTCGACGTCGACGCGGTCGGCCTCGTAGACCGGCCTGGACTCCTCTTCCTCCGCCTCGTCTTCCGAGTCGACCGCGGTCGAGTCGGCGGGGGCCGCCTCGTCCTCGGTTGGCTCCTCGTCGTCCTCCTCCTCGGCCGCTTCCGCCCGTGCGAGAGCGAGCGAGTCCCGGACCAGCGAATCGGCGAGCGCGACGTCATAACGGAAGAAGCTTCGGCCGATGGAGTAGTGCGCAGTGCCGCCGTCGTGGCTCCAGCCCACGAAATCGCCACCTATGTCCGTGAGACGCCGGGTCGGCACGACCGATGAGGCCGTGACCGAGACGGTGGGTGTCTCGCCGCCTACCGGTGGCACGGTGATCAGGAAGACGTTGCGACTCGCCCGCACCAGCGCCCGGTCGCCATCGGGCGAGAGGACGACTTCATCGGGAGAAGGAGGACGGCCGCCCGGCGGGCCTCCGCCCGGCGGACCGGTCACCTTAACCACGGTTCGGATGTCCGTTCCGTCATACCGCATGGACAGCAGACCCTCCGAGCCCGCCCAGACGTATACGCGCTCCGGATCTGGACCCACGTGTGGCGCGTTCCGCCCCTGCTGCGTGGAGCTCGCACCGACCCAGGTGATTCGCCGGGGTTCGCCTCCCTCTGACGGGAGCCACACGTACTCGAGCTCGGCCGCTCCGCCATGGCGCCCGAAGTCCTCCAGCGTGCGCATGCGGTGCATCTTCGAGCCACGGATCGCCAGGAGCCGCGAGCCGTCGCTCGAATAGGTCAGCTTGTCGTAGAAGGCCGAGCTCCTCGTCAGCCGCTCGGGCTGCCCACGGCCGTCTGTCCTCAGGCGATAGATGTCGCCACCCGCGGAATCGTTCCACGTTACGTACGCGATCCATTGACCGTCCGGCGACCAGACGGGGGCGTGCTCGACGTCGCCCGATTGGGTGAGCCGCGCGGCGTCGGCGATCGTGGTTTGCGTCGGCTCGTCGTCCGCGGGTTCTGTCACGGCCTCGGCGACGGCCGGCAACTCCGCGATCCAGAGGCGATCGAGGGCGGTGAAGACGACCTGCCCGCCCGACGGCGACGGACGGGCGCCGCGGATCTGCGAGACCGTCAGCAACGAGTCGTCGATCGGGTACTCGAACTTCGCGAGCCGCCCCAGCTCCTGCTGGATCCGCGCGGTGAAGGGGATCTCGGTCGCGTTCCCCGATGGCACGTCGACGCGCATGATCTTGCCGCCGTAGCTCGTGATCAGCGCGCGCGAATCCGGCGTGAAGGCCGAGCCGGGGTACACGTCGCGGTCGCGCGACCCACCGCCCTGATGGTCGTCACGCTGGACATCCATGACGAGCCAGCTCTCCTCACCCGTCGAAAGGTCGACGAGCTTCAGCGCCGAGCGGTCGTCATGGCGCGTGGCGTACACGAGCCACCGGCCGTCGGGACTCGCCACCGGTCGAAAGGCTCCTTCGAGGTCGTGGGTCCGAATGTGGACGCGACCCGTTTCGCGGTCCAACTGACCGATCTGGTACGTCCCGACGCGCCGCGCAGAGCTCCGGGCGCGGTGCATGGGGTCGAAATCCTCTTCCCAGGGCTCGCGCCACTCGGGCCTGTCCTCGAGCGCGAACCCTCCGCCGAGGTTGCCGCGCATGTTCACCCACACGTGCCGTTCGTCGGAGCCGAAGGCCGCTCCAATGTGCCCGGGCTGCGGGCCTTCGCCGTGCCCCGTGAGCTGGATTCCGGAACCGCCGTCCGTGTGGTACAGCCACAGCTGGGACCCCTTCGTCGCCATCACGTACTGCCCGTCCGGCGCGAAGGTCGGCGACAGGTAGTTCTGGCGCTCGCCTGTCGTGAGCGCGCGCGCGTCGCCCCCGTCGGAGTTCGCCATCCAGAGATTCTCCGACCCGTTACGGTCGCTGATGAAGACGATCTGTGACCCGTCCGGCGAATAGCGAGGTTGCATGTCGTACGCCTGGCCCTCGGTGATGCGCGTGGCGGCCCCACCCGACACGGGAACGGTGTAGAAGTCGCCGAGCAGCTCGAAGAGGAGCGTCGTCCCATCCGGCGAGACATCGAGCGAGATCCAGGTCCCCTCGTCCACGGTGAAGTCGAGGGTCCGCGTCGCGACGAGCGGGAGGGAATTGGCCCGGCTCGCGGCCGTGGCGGAGCTGTCGTTCTCGGTAGGCGTCTGACCGTGCAGGGCGGAGGTGGCGGTGAGAAGCGCCAGACATGAGGGCAGGACGATTCGAAACGTGGATCGGGTCATTCGAGCGGCTCGCAGATCTCGGGTTGTACCTCTACCCGGTGACGTTAGGTGACCGCTGGTCGCGCCGCGACCGGAAGCCGTCCCGATCCCGTTCGGCCCCTCTATCCCAGCACTCCCCCGCGGGGCGCTCGATTCAGGGGACTCGAAAGGCCCACCCGATCGCAACGGAACCGCCCCGTCCTCCAACGCCCGGCGGGAGCGTTTCGGTGGGCCACTCCGCGATCTCCCAGCGCTCCCCGCGACGGAAGGCGCCGATTCCGAGGCCGAGGATGCCGCCGAACGCTGCACCCCTGAGCGCCGGCCGCGCTCCCTGGTCGGCGCCGACGATGAGCTGTGCGATCGCCCCGAGCGCGGCCCCGGCCCCCGCCCCGATCAGCGCAGCTCGAAGCACGCGCCTCGGCCCCGTACGAACCTCGATCTGTTCGATCGCGTGGCTCGACAGGACGATTCTGTCGGGCCGGTCGATCCACAGCGAATCGCCGCTGAAGGCCACCACCTCGCCTTCGTACGTCGGGACCGCGACGGCCGACGTCGTGGTGATTCTCACCCAACTCCCGGCCTCGACTGTGGGCCGCCCGGGTCCCGCCTCCTGAGACCAGACGGGCGAACCGGAGAGGCATGCGAAGAAAGGGATGAGGATGGCGCTCGATCGGGGGGTCATGGCGGGCGTTGCCAGGGAGTGGCCAGCCTGAATCCGACAAACGGCCGGCCCGCGAAGACCCCCATCGTGGGCCGCAGGTCATCGAACGGGATGTCGTCCCACGTGTCGCGAGAGCTCAAGGCCCCGATCCCGGCCCCAAGGGCGCCGTAGAAGACGACGGAAAGAGCCATCATGGCCTCCTCCCCCTCGCAATCGACATCGGAGCAAATCGCGACCCACCCGAGTGCCCCGAGGACGCCGATGCCTCCCCCGATCATCAGACCTCGATCCCAGTTGCGTCGTCGCCCGGTGACGACCTCGAGCCTGGAAATGTCGCCGATGGATACGGCCGAAGGGCCGTCCGCGTCTTCGGGGGTAAAGTAGAGCGAATCGCCGGTGACCTGATGGACCGACCCCTTCAGACGGCGGGCTGGCCAGATCGTCTGCCCCTGGGCGTTCCGGATCACGCGTACGGACACGCGTACCCTGGATCCCTGAGGCAGAATCAGCGATTCCTGACTGGCCTGACCGTACAACGCACCCTGCGACTGGGGGACCACAAGCGAGGCGAGCGCCACGAGCCACACGGTACGTCTCGTCAACATGATGCACCTCCACCGTTTACGGATACACGGACCGTGCCGCACCCAGAGAGATCGATGGATGCCCGTAAACAGTTGCAATACAATTACTTGATGAATTTACATCATCTGATATGGGATATTCAAATCGGGTCGCTTCGGCCCACCCCCTTCGATCACACGGCGTCAGGGTGTCTCGCCGTCATCGTCTCGCGTTCGACCCGTGTCCGTGTAGCTTGTCCGCGAAGAGGATGCCTGCGGGTCTCCCGGGCGCAAACCGCCCGACAACGGATCAAGTACAGGGAACCGGAATGACGACACGGACCGCGGCCGGCGCACGGACGCTGGAGCGGAAGTACTACGCCTCGAAAGAGGTCTTCGACGCGGAGACCGAGCGCATCCTGCTCCGACGGTGGCTCTACGCCGGCCGCGGGTCGAGCCTGAGCCGAGGCGACTATTTCCTGTTCGAGGTCGACGCCGAGAGCGTCATCGTACTTCGGGATGGGGACGACCGGATACAGGCGTTTCACAACGTCTGTCGGCACCGCGGTACCCGCCTAACGGACGTGCCGGAGGGAAGCTTTTCGAAATCGATCCAGTGCCCATATCACGCGTGGACCTACGGTCTCGACGGGGCGCTGATCGGCGCGCCGTTCATGGACGAGGTGGACGGCTTCTGCGCCGAAGACTACCCGCTGCATAGCGTTGCGGTCAGCGAGTGGGAGGGAGGGATCTTCGTCAATCTCGATCCGGACGCCGAGCCCTTCGAGAGCGCGTTCGGTACTCTGATCGGGAAATTCGATCGTTGGCACTGGGGTGAGCTCGATCTCGCCCACCGCATCGTGTACGAGATCGACGCGAACTGGAAGCTCGTATTCCAGAACTACTCGGAGTGCTATCACTGCCCGAGTCTGCATCCGCAGCTGAACCGGCTGACCCCGTTTCGGAACGCGTGGAACGACCTCGAGGAGGGACCGTTTCTCGGCGGGCCGATGCGCATGTCGATCGAGGGCGGGAGCATGACGATGTCGGGGCAGCGGTGCGCCGCTCCCCTCCCGGGAATCGATGGTGAAGACCTCAACCTCGTACAGTACTACACGATCTTCCCGAACCTGCTGCTGAGCCTCCATCCCGACTACGTGCTTGTCCACCGGATCGAGCGCCTCGCGGTGGATCGCACGAGGATCGTCTGCGACTGGCTCTTCCACCCCGAGGCGATGGCGGCCCAGGATTTCGACCCGTCGGACGCGATCGAGTTCTGGAACACGACGAACAAGCAGGACTGGCAGGTGAGCGAGCTGTCGCAGAAGGGGATCGCGTCACGGGCGTACCGCCCCGGGCCGTATTCGGAGCTCGAGAGCGCGATCGCGGCGTGGGACCGCGAATACCTCCGAGCGCTGGGTCCCGTTTGAGCGACCGGAAGACCGTCGTTCTCATGTTGCTCGCGGCCGGACTGGCCGTCGGGTCGGTGCGGGTGGACGTGCCGGCATGATCTCGGCCTCGGGCGTGGGGATGTCCTTTGGGGATCAGGTCCTCTTCCGTGATGTCTCCTTCCAGCTCAATCAGGGCGAGTGTTACGGCCTCGTGGGTGCGAACGGCTCGGGGAAGACGACGCTCCTCAACATCCTGAGCGGTGAGCTCGAGCCCACCGAGGGATCGGTGAATATCCCCCGTCGAGCCCGGCTCGGGGTGCTCCGCCAGGATCAGTTTCTCTACGAAGACGAGGAGATCCTCGGCGTCGCCCTGATGGGGAACCCGGAGCTGTGGGACGCGATGGTCCGGAAGGAGGCGCTCCTGGCGGCCCCGGACGACGAATTCGATGCGGATCTGTTCTCGGATCTCGAGGAGATCGTACAACGACACGACGGGTACACCGCCGAGTCCCGGGCTGCGGAGATCCTCGAGGGATTGGGCTTCCCCACGGCGATCCACCGCGATCGGCTCTCTACTCTCTCGGGTGGGTTCAAGCTGCGCGTGCTGCTCGCGCAGACGCTCGCGGGTTCTCCGGACGTGCTTCTGCTCGACGAACCGACGAACCACCTCGATATCCTCTCGATTCGGTGGCTCGAGAAGTTCCTGCAGAAGTATACCGGCTCGGTCGTCGTGATCTCTCATGACCACCGGTTCCTGGACAACGTTTCGTCTCACATCCTCGACGTGGACTACGAGGCCGTCACCCTTTACACGGGAAACTACGACGGCTTTCTGACGCAGAAGGCGGGGGACCGTGAGCGCCGCGAGAAGGAGATCGCGAACCGCGAGCGGGAGATCGCGCACCACCAGGTATTCGTGGATCGGTTCCGGGCGAAGGCGAGCAAGGCGCGGCAGGCGCAGAGCCGGGTCAGGATGATCGAGAAGAAGGCCGAATCTCTCGAAGCCCTACCGCAGACCTCGAGACGGTATCCGAACTTCCGGTTCGAGCAGCGTCGCCCGAGCGGGCGGGAGGTGCTGAAAATCACGGGGGTCCGGAAGGCGTTCGAGGAGAACCAGGTCCTGCACGGCGTCGATCTGGAGGTAGCGCGCGGCGATCGAATCGCGATCATGGGGCCGAACGGGATCGGCAAGTCCACCCTCCTCAAGATCGTGATGGACGATCTCGCCGCCGACGACGGAGAGGTGGAGTGGGGCTATGAGACGCACCCGAGCTACTTCGCCCAGGATCACAAGGATCAGTTCGAGAACCCGAAGTGGTCGGCGGAGGAGTGGATCACGAGTCTCGCTCCGGGAAAAACCATCGGCTTCGTGCGCGGCGAGCTCGCCCGGGTGCTGTTCTCGGGCGACGACGCGGCGAAACGCCTGGGGGCGCTCTCCGGCGGAGAGGCTGCCCGGCTCGTGTTCTGTCGGATCGCGATCGAGCGGCCGAACGTCCTGGTCCTCGACGAGCCGACGAACCACCTGGATCTCGAGTCGATCGAAGCGTTGGTCGAGTCTCTCCGGGAGTATGACGGCACCCTGATCTTCGTCTCCCACGACCGGTGGTTCGTCGGGCAGCTCGCCACCCGCGTGGTCGAGATCACCGAAGACGACATACGGGACTTCGTGGGCACGTACGAGGAGTACGTCCACTTCTGCGGGGATGACCACCTCGACGTAGACACCGTTGTCCTGAAGGCGCAGAAGGAGAAGAGGAAGGCGAAGCGGGGGTCGGACACCGGCACGTCCCCGGATTCCTCGGCCGACGAGATCCAGCGACCGCAAAGGAAGGCCGAGCCCATCGGTGGCGGCATCAGCCCCAACCGACTGCGTGAGATGCGGAAGCGGCGCGATCGGGCGCTCGCGAGAGTCGAGAAGGCGGAGCTACGGATCGCCGAGATCGACGAGAAGTTCTGCCAGCCCGACTTCTACGAGTCCGCCGGGCCCGGGGAGGTGTCCGAGCTCGAGGGCGAGCGGGAGCGTCTGCAGGGCGAGATGGCGGAGCGCTTTGCTGAGTGGGAGCGTCTCGAAGCCGAGCTGGCCCGGGTCGACGAATGATGGCCGGGACGCTGCCCCCCGGATCTCGCGGGGCGGCCTGACGGAAGACGGGAGAGTCTAACGGAAGTAGACGCGGGCTCCGGCCATGAACTGAAGGGAGGAAAGGTCGAGCTCGAGGGTTTCGTCGGGGCGTTGAATCCTCGACCGATGGTGCACGTACCGCACGTCCAGAAGCAGCATGAGGTTCGTGCCCACCTTCACGTCCAGTCCGCCGCCCGCCGAGCCGGCCAGTCCGATGTCGTCCGTACGATAACCGGCTCGCGGATCCGTCCGGTTGGCCGGAGCGGGGTCGTTCGTCTCGGCGAGACCGATTCCGACCCCTGCGGAGACGAACGGGCTGAGCCAGCTCCAGCCGGTGTCGAACCTCCGGTGCACCTGGGGCGCAATCACCCAGGCCCCGATCTCCACGAGCTTGCTGCCCGGGTCGTCGCGTGTGCCGGACCAGAGGTTCGCCTCGTGGAACACGGCGGAGATCTCCACTCCCCAGAGCCGGTCGAACCCCAGGCCGAGAACGACCGCCGAGGCCTGCTCTCCATCCTCTCGAGACCATAGGAATGCGTCCGGGGTCACGTCCCGGTGCAGGTACCGGCGCACACCGACCGCGCCAGTGAAGTAGGGTTGCAGCCGGTCCGGGTCGTCCGACCCCCAGTCGACACCCCGGAAGAGTCCGCCTGGTGCCGTCTCGGGAATGTAGTACCGAACCAGGACTCCCCAGCTCAGGAACGCTCCGACGCCCGTGGTCGTCGGCCCGTCGGGGTCGATCGCGCCATCCGCGAGGAGTACCTCCCGATCGGCCCGGGAGTACCTCGCAGTCGCACCGAGCGCCACGTTCGGTCGAACGAACCAGTCAACACCCCCCGCGAAGCTCACGGCCGACGTCATGTGTTTGCGACGGTCCGCCGACACCCGCATCCGGCCGGCCGGGGTCCGATCGTTGGCCACCAGCCATGCGAACCCGAAGCCGCCGGAGACCCAGGGGGTGAGCCGGTCGTTCGCCTGCGGGAAACGGGCTCGAATCGCGGGCACCGCCGTCGTCAGAGTGAGCTCGCCCAGCTTTACTCCGTCCGACCCATGCATACCCGTTTCGACGTACGACCAGTCGAACGAGATTCCGAGGTGCGCGGTCAGATCGAGCCCGAGCTGCATGTCGTA
>JAOTZH010000124.1 GCA_029861425.1 Gemmatimonadota bacterium | reverse complement strand
CTGACCTCGTCACGGGAGGCGCGGCGGGGAGGAGGCGGAGCGGCGAAGTGACTCCGGTGAAGAGGTGGGGGCTCCTCGCCGCCACCGCACTTCCGATTCTGTTTCTCACGTTGTCACGCGGGTCTGCGGCGTCCACGGAGGAGATCTCCGTTCTCTGCATCATCTGCGGGTGGCGGGGGACATCGGATGCCATCCTGAACATCGCGCTCTTCCTTCCCTTCGGCGTCGCCCTTGGCGCGTTCGGACGTAGCGCCAGTGTCGCGTTTCTGGCCGGGCTCTCGTTCTCCGTCGGGATCGAGCTGATGCAGTTCGTCATTCCGAATCGGAGCCCGGGTCTCGGGGACCTCATCTACAACTCGCTCGGATCCGGCTTGGGGGCGTTGATATTCCTGAATCGAGAGACATTGTCGGCGCAGGGGAATCCGCGCCTCGAGCGCCGGTTCACGGCAGCCTGGGGGACGTTCGGACTCGCCCTGTTGACCTTTCAGGCATGGCTACTCGGGCCCGCCATCCCGGACCGAGGCCACCGTCTCGATTGGACGCCCGTCACCGACTACGCGATGCGCTACGAGGCCGACGTGCTCGGGACCTCGTTCGCCGCCGCGGATCTTCCGGCCGGCGACGTCCCCGCGGGCCATCCCGTCTATGCCGAGATCGGGTCGAGTACCGAGATCGGCGTGGAGTTCCGGGCGGCGGAGTGGCCGTTCGGCATCGCCCCGATCTTGAGGCTGCGACGCGGCGAGATCGATGACCTGTTCATCGGTCTCGACTACCGCGACATCATCGTACAGTACCGCAGCCGAGGGATGGCGCTTCGTCTGGACCGTCCCTACCCCCGCTGGCCTCGCGGGGCGAGGACATGGGCCCCGGGGGACACGATCGAGCTCCGGATGTCGGGGATCGGTGACGGTATCGAGCTCGCGCACTCGGGTGGCAGCATCGTTCCCGACTCGCCGAAATACGATCCGGGTCCGGTCCGGATCACGATTCCGACCGCTCGCGGCTGGGGCTTTCTCATGTATCCGAGGTGGGCCGCCCGAGTGACCCCCAAGCCACTCGATTTCATCTGGATGTTCATGCTGGCCCTGCCGCTGGGCATATGGGGGGTCGTGGGGATGAGCACTCGGTTCGCCGTCGCGTGGATCGCCGCACTCTACCTGTTGCCGTTCGTCTTTCCGCTCGTCGGTCCTTCCCTCTACGGCGCGCTCGCGGTGGCGATGGCTGTGCCCCTCGGACTCGCTCTGCACTTCGTGAAAGGGAACCCGGAACCGTTCAAGTGGTGGAAGCCGTTCCATACGCTCTACGACTCGGCCCTGGCGGGGTCCCCGCCGACCGCCGAGATCGATTCGCCGGCCCCCGTCGGGGGACATGAGCGCGGGTCGACGACCAGGGAAGAAGACGAAGGGGAAGAGAGATGACGCAGCCCGACATCACTGTTTACGGCGCCTTCTGGTGCCCGGATTGCCACCGTAGCAAGTCCTTTCTCGGTGAGCACCAGATCCCCTACGCCTGGGTGGATATCGAGGAAGATGAGTCGGGCGAGGCGTTCGTCATCGAAGCGAACGATGGGAAGCGGCGGATCCCCACGCTGGTTTTCGGGGACGGATCCGTGCTCACGAACCCGAGCAACGCCGAGCTGGCCGAGAAACTCGGGCTCAAGACCACGGCGGATCGGCATCATTACGATCTGATCGTGGTCGGAGGGGGGCCGGCGGGCCTTACCGCGGCACTATACGCCGCCCGCGAAGGCATTGACACGCTCGTCATCGAGCGCGCCGCGTTCGGAGGGCAGGCCGCGGCGACGATGCATCTGGATAACGTTCCGGGGTTCGTCGACGGCGTCTCGGGGCAGGAGATTTCCTCGCGGTTTCGCGCGCAGGCTGAACGCTTCGGGGTCGAGCTCCTGCAGGCGAACGAGGTCGTCGAGATCCACCACCACGACAACTACCACTGCGTGGAGACTTCGGACGGGTCCGAGTACAGCGCGCTGGTCGTGCTGCTCACGGTCGGGACGAAATACCGACGTCTCGGGGTGGTGGGCGAAGAGGACTATCTGGGCGCCGGCGTCCACTTCTGTGCGACGTGTGACGGTCCGTTCTACAAAGGGAGAGACGTCGCGGTAGTCGGCGGCGGGAACAGCGCGACCGAAGAGAGCCTCTTCCTGACCCGATTTGCGGATCGTGTGACCCTGCTGGTCCGTGGAGGCGAGTTGACCGCGAGCCGCATCATCGCGGAGAAGGTGCTCGAGCATCCGCAGATCGACGTACGCTTCCACACCGAGGTGGAGGGGTTCGAGGGTGCCGAGTCCAAGCTCCACGGGATTCGGGTCCGGAACACCGAAACCGGCGAGACCGAGACGCTGCGGCTCCCCGGCGCGTTCATCTTCATCGGGCTCGACCCGAACACCGCGTGGCTGCAGGGGTCGGAGATCGAGCTCGACGGGTACGGGTTCATCCGGACGGGCCACGATCTCGTTCACGATGGATCCCGACCGGCGCGGTTCGGCGAGCGTGAGCCCGCGATTCTCGAGACCAGCGTTCCGGGCGTATTCGCCGCGGGGGACGCCAGGACGCTCTCGACGAAACAGGTCGCCTCGGCGGCGGGGGAAGGCGCGGCCGCGACCCTGATGATCCGGGAGTATCTGAAGAGCCATTGAGCCGTGTCTGAAGCGACCCGCCGCGGCTTGGAGGGTCCGACGTGCCCGTGGTACGTTCCCCACGGACGGGCCCGTAGCTCAACTGGTCAGAGCAGGGGACTCATAATCCCAAGGTTCCAGGTTCGAGTCCTGGCGGGCCCATTCGTCACAGAGCCTCGAACGCCCGAACCGGCGAGGAGCGTGAATGGCTGCATCCGCAGATCCAACAGACGCGATCCGCCGCCAGGCCATCGAGTTTCCCGCCGTAGCGAAGGGAACGTCCTGCAATCAGAGCGCATTCAAGGCTGGCAAGGGCACTTTCCTGTTCATCGGCCCTGGGCCGAAGGGGCAGGGATTCAAGGCAATGTTCAAACTGACCGCTTCCATGCCGCAGGCGCTGAAGCTGGCCGCGGAGGAGCCAGAGCGGTTTGAGGTGGGTTCGACCGGTTGGGTGACCGCCCGTTTCACCGCCGAGGAACCCCTGCCCGAGCCGATCTGGCAGAGGTGGCTAGCGGAGTCCTATGACCTGACGTGTGGAGCGGGCCCGAGCGCGAACAAGGAATAAGCAACCAACCAGTCCCGGGCGAAGTCATGGGTCCGACACGTACGAGGTGGGCAGATGGATGAGGGGCACCGTGTTCAGGGGTGGGAAGACCTCGAGTCAGTTCTGGACAGCTTCGAGGAGAGAAGGGCCGCCGAGCTCGAGGCAGGGCGTGCCGCGGCCCAGGACGAGGTCGAGTTCCGAGAGACCTGTGTCGACCTGCTCGAGCGCGTCGTCGTCCCGACGCTCAACGCGGCGGGGCGCTCGCTCGGGAAGCGCGGCCACGAGTGCTCGATCGCACGACGCATCGCGAACTACGACATCCCATCGGCCGATCTGACGGTGCGCCCCTACATTCCCGAGGAGAAATGGGTGCGCCGTTCGCGTCTTTCCATGCGCTGCGCATGCGCGGAGGGGTTCGTCGTGTATGGAGAGGTCTCCCCCCCTCACAAGGACCCGATCATCCTGAACACGGTCCACCCGTTGGACGACGTGACGGACGAATGGATCAAGCAGCAGATCCTGAAATTCGTTCGCGCCGTCCTGAACGAGTACTAGGGGTGGGAGCGTCGAACCGGCCCGTCCCGCTCCGCGCGGTCCACGGCGCCGTCTTCCTCCTTGCGATGCTCGCCGGAAGCCTGGTTGCCCAGAGCCGCCCGGAGGAGCCCGCTCTCGAGCTCGGCATCGACGCGGCGTACCGCGTGTCCATTCCCGACACGGGCGACCGTCTGTCCGCGATCGAGGCGCCGTTAGGGAGGATCCGGTTCGGCACGTACCTGAGATCGACCATCCTGATGGAGCTCGCTGGGGGCCTCGCGTACGCGAAAGAGGGGGACCGTTCGTCCAGCAGCGCACGGGCCGAAGTCGCGTTCTCGTTCCATGTCGGATCCGACGCAACGCGTACTCGCCCCTACCTCGTCGCCGGCGCCGGCGGGCGGTGGGCCACGAGCGACGGAGTCACCAACAACCAGTGGCTCGCCGGGGGCGGATTAGGACTCAAGGTTCCGCTCGGTGGTGCAGTCGGGCTTCGGCTCGAGGCGGCGTACGCCAGGGCATTCGAGACCGATGTGCTTTCGGCGGCTCACGAACTGAGCGGTCTGCTAGGGCTCTCGTTCTACACGTACTGACCGAACGGTCGGTTCGCTCCCGCAGATTGCCGGTCACCTTCGCGTTCTTCTAACCCCGTTCGTGCATCCCGCCGCGGTTACGACGGTAAACTCGGAGCCAGCCTGGTGGGCCGACGGCCGGAATCGTCTTTACCCGCGCGCCATTTCAGGCTTCGCTTCGACCGGGTCGCGTCGGGGGTTAACCCGTTGGAGGAGGCGGATCTCCAGGGTCCGAAACCTGCTTCCTATTGCCTCAACGGCTCCTATCCGAAGAGGACGCATGAGGCCAAGGGAATCCCTACCCAGGCGACGCAGGCACGCGCGATTCGAAGATCGCGGGTCCTCGCTTTCCGCCCGTCGGGCGGCCCTGGCGGTGCTCGCACTCCTCGGAGCCTGGGGGTCCATGAAGCTCTCGCCGGGAACCCCGTCCGAGCTCGTGATCGAGCCGGCGCTCCTCACGAGACTTCAGACGCTGGCCGAGGGGCTCCACCGCGAGATCGTGTTGTGTCTCGAAGGGCAGGTGCGGGGGAGCCGCGCGGTCGTGGACGACTTCGTCATGCCGACCCCGCGGCTCTCCACCCCGACACGCTCGTCGTTCGACAGATGCCCCGCCGGGACGCTCGCCTCCTGGCACAACCACCCCCGCACCGGGGCGCCCCCGGTCGGACACGCGGCCGCCGGACCGTCTTCATACGCTTCGCGGCGACTCTGCGTCCTTTCCGAGACGGATATCCAGACGGCGGAGCGATTGAGGCATCCGTTCGTAGTCGTGTCGGTCGACGCGCGCACGTGGTGCTGGTGGGGGCTGGACGAGGTCGATCGTTTCGCCGCCCGCGCGATCGCCCCCGGACCGCCGTCCCCCGAGCGCATTGCCCGAGCCGGTCAAACGGCTGCCTGGGCGCGCCCGAGCACGGACCCGGCGCCGGGAGACCAGTAGTCCCGGGTTTGGCGGGGGCCCGAGGCTCCACGTAGAATCGGCCGATGACTCGGCCACCGGTCCGCGCGATCATCTGGGACTTCGACAACACCCTCGTCGATACCGGCGCACGTAATCTGTCCGTGACCCGGAGGATCATCCGGCACGTCACCGGCCGCGAGCCCGACGATTTCGCCCCGCTACGAGACCAGGCGGCCTACGATCAAACCCTGCACGAGACGCAGGACTGGCGCGAGCTCTACTCCATTCACTTCGGAATGGTCGAGCATCAGATCGTCGCGGCGGGTCGGCTGTGGACCCGGTTCCAGCGGACCGACGCGACCCCCACCACCTGGTTTCCCCGGGTAACCGACGCGGTCGGCCAGCTCCGCCGCTTTCCGCACGGGATCGTCTCGCTGAACACGCGCGCCAACATCGAATCGACGCTCGAGCGCGACGGGTTGAGCTCGGCGTTCACGAGCGTGGTGGGCTGCGGCGACGTGCCTCGGGATCGTCAGAAGCCGGATCCGGAGGGGTTGATGCGCTGCGTGCTGGCCCTCGTCGGCGAGGTGACAGCGACCGTGATCTATGTGGGGGATCACCCGATCGATGCGGAGTGCGCCGCGAAAGCGAACGACCGGTATGCCGCGACCGGGAGGGGCGTGAAGGTGGTGTCGGTCGCCGCCTTCTACGGCACGAAGGCCAGCGAGGAATGCTGGCCGGTCGAGCCCCGCTTTCGAGCGTCGTGTCCGCTTGACGTCGTGCGGATCGTGGACGAGGTGTCCGCCCGAGGGCGCTGAAAGACTGCCGGCCCTCGGTCACGAGCTCGGCGGGCTCTGCCCCCGTTGCTACGCGAGAACGCGCGGTATAGGCTGGACGGGTGGACGAGGCCAGCCGTGGGATCCCGACCGAGAGGTCGCCCACCGCTCGTCGACGATTTCGGGGTCTGCTCCCACGGGCCCGCGGAACGAATCACCACAACAAGGAGTCCTCATGCCCTCTGAGTTTACCATTCCAAGACTCAGACTCCGCCCGCTCCTCTCCCTTCTCGCTCTCTTCGCCGTATCCCTGATGACCGCCACCGATCTCGCCGCTCAGGCCGAGGTCACGACGGGCGTCATCCGCGGCGTGGTGCGAGATCCGACGGGCGCAGGGGTCGCTGGAGCCGCCGTGCTGATCGTCCACCGCGAGACGGGTCTCCGGGCCACCGTCGAAACGACGTCGTCCGGGACCTTCGTTCGCACGCTTCTGCCGGTCGGCACCTACGACGTGACCGCGCGCGCGCTCGGGCAGTTCGGCGACGAGGAGATCCAGGGGTTGATCCTCAGGGTCGGCGAGACGCTGGACCTCGTACTCGACTTCAAACCGGTCGCCCTGTCCGAGATCACGATCTCGGGTGAACGGGCTCCGCTCGTCGACACCGAGGATGCGACCGCCTCGCAGCGACTCTCCACCGAGGTCGTGGACGGACTTCCCAACAACGGCCGCAACTTCCTCGACTTCACCCGGCTCACGCCCGGTGTACAGGTGTCTCAGGGTCCCGACGGAGATGTGCTGAACATCGGCGGACAGCGGGGGATCTTCAACAACGTCGTCGTGGACGGCGCCGACTTCAACAACCCATTCTTCGGTGAGCAGCGCGGCGGTCAGCGACCCGCGTTCACCTTCAACCAGGACGCGGTCGAGGAGGTCGTCGTCGTGGCCCAGGGCGCCCCGGCCGAGTTCGGACGGTCGGCCGGCGGGTTCGTGAATGTCCTCACCAAGTCCGGCACGAACGAGTTCGAAGGGTCCGCGCACTACTTCGGTCAATGGGACGGGATCTCGGCCGAATTCCCGAGCAGTCGTGGGGGCGGCAAGCCCGACTTCAGCCGCAGCCAGTTCGGCTTCACGCTCGGCGGTCCGATCGTTCGCGACAAAGCGTTCTTCTTCCTGGCGTACGATCAGCAGGAGATGAACGAGACCAAGCAGCAGAGTCGTGTGGTGGCAAACCCGGGCGAGCTTCAGAAGCTCGACGACTTCCTCCAGACGCAGTGGCCGGGCCAGTTCGCCAACGAGTTCGGTCCGATCCAACGGACAGACGACAACAGGGCGCTCATCGCCAAGTTCGACGTCAACATGAGCCAGGATCACCAGCTTTCCCTGAAGTACAACTACACGTGGTCCGAGCAGGTGAACGGAACGTTCGACGTCGATTCGTGGGGGCTGTCCGCGAACGGCCTCGAGAAGGACTTCTCGCACGCAGTGAACGGTAGTCTTCGTTCCCAGCTCGCCAACGGGCTGTCGAACGAGCTCCGTGTCCAGTGGGCGCGGGAAGACCGCCCCCGCGGCTACGACGGCCCGCTAGTTCCGGGCTCCAACCCGCCTGCCCAGCCGCAGTACACAGCGCTCGGCGGACGGCCGTTCCCTGACATCGCGATGGACTTCGCGGACGGCTTCCGCATCGGATTGCCGTTCTTCCTTCCGATCGACCCTGGATACGACACGCGATTCCAGGTCGTCGACAACGTCACCAAGCTGGCGGGCGACCACCTCTTCAAGGTCGGATTCGAGTACAACCACACGACCGTGGAGCAGCAGTTCATCGGGTTCTCGAACGGTCGGTACATCTTCGACAGCGTCGACGGGTTCATCAATTTCGTCGAACAGGGCAACAACTACGTGACGTGCTCGGACGGCTCGAGCAGCAACGTGGGCGTATGCCCACCCGGTGAGACGATCACGGGGCCGGTCCTGCTCTACCTGCAGGCGGCCACGCTGGGGGACGTCCCGCAGGACCAGCTGGGCCTCCAGAGTTTCGGCGTCAACGAGCTCGCGTTCTTCATCCAGGACACCTGGAAGCCGCGCAGCAACCTTACGCTGAACTACGGCATCCGCTGGGAGGGCGCATGGCACCCCGACGTCTTCGTCGATCCGGGCGACACGTTCTACGCGCCCTACATTGGGGATCCACGGTTCCCTTCGGACGGGACGATCCCGGACGACCTGAACAACTTCCAGCCGCGGTTCGGGCTGGCCTGGGACGTCAAGGACGACGGTCGAACGGTCGTTCGCGCGAACGCCGGGTCGTACTTCTCTCGGATCCCGATGCTCGTGTTCGCCCAGCACCGAACCGCCAACGGCGCGTTCCAGGGCAACATCTTCCGGAACAGCGCCGATTCGCCCGTGCTCGGGCCGGTTCCGCCGGTCGATGACCTGATCCAGCCGCCGCCGGGAGCGGAGCCCTTCATCACCGACGTCCAGGTCGCGGATACGGAGCTGCAGCTGCCACGCACCTGGTCCTTCAGCGCCGGCATCGACCAGAAGCTGTCGGACTTCGTAGCCGTCATGGCGAGCTTCCAGCATGCCCGTACGGACAACCTCTTCCGCTTCTACAACGCGAACGATGCGGCGCTCGGGGACCCCTTCGGCATAGGCACGCACCCGAACGGCGGAGGCCTCGGGGCGGTGACGAACACTCAGAGTGACGCACGCTCGCGCTACAACGCGATCACTATCGGTCTCAAGGGCGCGGGCGCGTTCAACGGCCGAGTCTCGTTCCAGGGCAACTACACGCTCGCGTACGACAAGTCCGACGATGACAACGAGCGCGACCCGTTCACGTTCAGGTACGCGGACGCGAGTAACCTCGAGCCGGAGTACGGGTGGTCCGATCGTGATCGGCGGCACCAGTTCAACACCTACGTACTGACGCTCCTGCCTGGCGACGTGGTCTTCAACAACATCATCCGGTTCGCCTCCGCGTCACCGGTGTCGGAGAGCTGCGGACCGACGGCCTCGAACCCCTTCGCCGCGCCGGCGGGTGAGCGTGCCGCGGCACCCGTCGATCGCGTCTGCGCCGACGGTTCGATCATCCAGCGCAACACGCTCCGGCGTGAGAACGACTTCTTCACGTGGGACATCAGGTTCTCGAAGACGTTCGAGTTCGGCAGCGGCCAGATCATCGAGCCGATCCTCGAAGTCTTCAATCTCACGAATGCGGACAACTTCCTCGACACCGCACAGGGCTCGCTCCTGTTCAACTTCGACGGGACGATCCGCAGCGGTTTGGGCGACACGCGTCGCGCACAGCTCGGAGTCCGCTTCCACTTCTAGGGAACGGCAGTCGGGTCGCCTTCAGGTGGCTCGCCCGGACAAACTGAAGAGGAGGGGCCCGCAATCGCGGGCCCCTTTTTTGCCGGTGTCCGCCCCGCTGGCAGCCCGGTTCCGGTCACTCCGACAGACTGTCGAAACGGCGCCGCCAGGTCTGCAGCGGAGGCTGCCCGACTGGCTGCGGATCGACCGGAATGGCAGGCATTTCGACTGGATTTCCGGCATGCACGTTGCCTCTGTTACACCTCGTACGAGCTGGTCAACGGGTGGCCGGCTCCCCGACGGAGACGAACCCCCGGGCGATGCCCGAGGGGGATCCGGAACAGAGATACGAGAGGCGCGACAATGACCAGACTACCCATCACCTATCGGACCCCCCTCAGGGTCTGGCCGGAGCTCGGTTCGGAGTTCGAGCGATTCTTCGACGCGTTCCCGCGACGCACCGCCGAGTGGAGCCAGACGGCCGCGACGGCGGACTTCTTCGAGACCGACGATGGCTACACGCTGGAGCTCGAGGCTCCCGGTTTCGAGGCCGAGGAAATCGACGTGAACTACGAGGGCGGTGTGCTCTCGGTCGTCGGGTCGCACAGCGCGGAGCATGAGGACGACGACAAGACGTACCACGTCCGCGAGCGCTCGTTCGAGCGGTTCACGCGGAGTTTCTCGCTCCCGGAGACGATCAAGGCCGACGACATCGACGCCCACGTCGAGGACGGGGTGCTGACCGTCGTTCTGCCGAAGGCGGCCGACGCAAAGCCCAAGCGGATCAGCGTGAAGTCGAAGAAGTAGCCTGTTCCGCGGGTCGGGGTGGGCACAAGAACGGGGGCCCGAGGGCCCCCGTTTCTACAAGGGCCCGAGAGCCCTTTGACCGCTTCGTTCGGGATCGAGCCCGAGCGACCGATCAGTCGCCGAGCGGCGGGATACGGAGCACCTGTCCCGGATAGATGAGATCCGGATCCGTCAGCATCGGCCGATTCGCCTCGAAGATTTCCGGATACTTCATCGCGTTGCCGTATTGGTCGCGGGCGATCTTCGAAAGCGTGTCACCCGACTGAACGGTGTAGAACACCGACTCCGGCTGTGGAGTATGGTAGGCCAGGCGATCGTCGACCTGCCCGACCCCCTGCGTGTTCCCCAGGGCCAGGACCACCTTCTCGGCGACTTCCTTCGAGGCCGCCGTGCCCATGACCGTCGCGACGCCATCATCGAACGTGACGCGAAGGTCGTCGACCTGGAGCCCGAGGTCGGTGATCAGCGCCTGTAGCGCGGCGGCCTTGTCTGCCTCCGCCGCAGCCTCGCGCTCCTCTCCACGCCCGAACCCCATCTTCCGGCCAGCATCCTTCACAAAATCGAAAAGACCCATCGTTTCCTCCGTGCTTGTTCTGTTTATCGGCCGCCGAGCAGCTTGCCGAGAAGACCACCGCCGAGTCCCGCCAGGTCGTCCGCGACCTGACCGTCCCCGTCACGGTCGAGAAGACCGGCGAGCCCCGCCAGTTCGGGCGCCCGCTTTTGCAGCCCCTGACGCTCGCGACCGAGCAGGTCGGAGAGACCCCCGGTGTCCAGGGAGTCCGCCCGCTGCTTCCGCCCCAGGGCCCCGAGCAGGATCGGCGCTAGCGTCGAAAGAAGAGGGCCCACCTTCGACAGGTCCAATCCGCTCGAGCTCGAGACGCCGGACTCGATCGCCGTCCGACGGTCGCCAAGGATGTGCTTGAGGATGCCGTCGCCGTCCGCCGTGTCAGGCTTCCGAAGGAATCCACCGAGGTTGTCCAGGATCGAGCCGTCGTGATCCTTGGCCAGCGCGCCGTGAAGAGACGCGGCCCCGTCGGCGTTCGACGCGTTTCGAGCGAGCCCCTCGAACAGGAGCGGCATGGCCGCGGCCACCGCCGCCTGCGTCTGCCCCCGGTCCGATCCGAGCGAACCGCTCAGCGTATCGAGCTGCTCACCGGTCAATTGGCCGAGCAGCGCTTCGAGATTCAACGACATGGGGTTCTCCTTTTTACTTTGAAAGGGGGGTGTCGCCCGGTGCCGTGGACACCCCTCGTCAGGGACCGGTCACATCCCGACGCTGACCGACCGCCCCCCCCCGCTATCCATCATCCGTTGGGATCAAGCACCCGGTCGATGCGTACGAGTATGTCTTCCAGATGCAGTCTCGTCATCCGGTCCGGGGCCCGCCCGATCCCGCGCTGCACGGCGGAGCGAAGCGTCGTGAGCTCGCCGCGCGCCAGTGCCCGAATATCGGACTGCGACACGTCGACCGCGGTGAACCCGCCGAACCCGAAGAACGCGGTCGGGATGTTCAGCTCCTGCGTCATCAGATACTCCATCCGCTCCACATAGGCTCGCTGGAGGTTCCGGCGATATACGTCGACCGACGCGCCCGAGCCGAGCTCGCTCCAAACGGCACCGCGCACGTCGTCGAAGAGTTCGCCGAGCGGATACGCGTCATCCCCCAGCTGCGCCTCGGCCTCGATCAGGCGTTGCATTCGTGACGGGTTGAGGGCCCGGTTCAGCACGCTGACCTGCAGACCGCGAATGCGGTCGACCATCCTCGGATTGCCCAGCTTACCGAGGATCTCCTCATCGATCATCCAGGTAGGCGAGGCGAACGCGTGGTCGGCGAGAAACTGGACGGCTCGGCGCTGGTCGTCGCCGGGGACGATCTCGTAGACGGGTCCGTCCTCCCCGTACGCCTTCCGCGTCCGCGTCACGCCGCCGATGTTCACCAGCACGTGGCCCATATAGCGGTTCCACTGCCCGATGAGGTTGTTGTAGAGATCCTGGAGCTCCGCGAAATCGTCGCCCTCGCGGTGCGTCCACTCGTACAGGTTGGGGAGGATACGCTTCAGGTTCTCGATCCCCAGGGCGGACGCCTCCATGGCGTCGGAACCGATCGCCTCCGTGAGAGATGTCGGATCGGTCCCGCTCGGGTCACCGAACCGGAACACCGGATCACCCGCGCGGTCGAGGATCCAGCCGTCGAGGGTGGATTTCTCGTCGTCGGGCGTCCCCGC
>JAOTZH010000263.1 GCA_029861425.1 Gemmatimonadota bacterium | reverse complement strand
CGCCGAAGTACCACCCGACATCGCCTCCGATCCGACGGATCGGCTCGAACGCCCGCTCTGCGGGCACTGTGACGACTGTGCTCCGTGAGTCTACGATCCGCCCTGCTGGCAGCTCCGTCGCGTCATGGAGAGTGCGTCCGCTCGAGGAGATCGCGTCGGACCAGCGGGTCTCCGCGAACAACCGGTCCTCGTGCGCGAGGGCCCGCGCGATCGCATCCGCGGTCGACCTCGGGCGCACGCTGAACCGACGGAGCGCGGAATCGTCTTCGACGACCGTCGGGTTCCGAACTCCGTCCAGGAGCTGTCGACCCACCCTGGCGTAGACGGGCGTAACAAGACCGAGCCAGAGACTCGACAGGTGGGGCGTCAGCACCGGTACCCGCAACATTCGGCGACGAAGCCCCCGCTGCCGTGCGTACTCCCGCATGATCCCACCGTAGGAGACCTCATCCGCCCCGCCGATCTCGAACACCTCGCTGCCGTCCGTCGCGATTCGGAGCGACTCGACCAGGTACTCGAGGAGGTCCTCGATCGCGATCGGCTGGGCCAGCTGTGACACCCAGCGAGGCGTTACCATGACGGGGAGCTTCTCGACCAGAGACCGGACCATCTCGAAAGAGAGGCTGCCCGAGCCGATCACGATCGAGGCACGCAGTTCGATCGTCGGCACGCCCGACTCGCGGAGAATCCGGCCCACCTCCTGACGGCTCCGGAGATGCGGCGAAAGCTCGGCGCCCCTTCCGAGTCCACCGAGGTAGATGATGCGCCGGACCCCCGCGGATCGAGCCGCCTCGGCGAAGTTCTCCGCGGCCCGACGATCGGAGTCCTCGAACTCTCCGGCCGCCCCCATCGAGTGAACGAGATAGTAGGCCGCCTCGACACCGTCGAGCGCGGCCGGGAGCGTCGTCGCGTCGAGCAAATCGCCCCGCACGATGTCGGCCTCTGGTCCGGCTCGATCCCGAAGGCGCTCGGGGTCACGCGCGAGGCAACGTACGCTGCCCCCGCTGCTGCGTAGCTCGCGCAACAGACGGCCGCCCACGTATCCAGTGGCGCCGGTGAGGAGGATCCTTCCGTGTCCCGCTTCGTCCTTCATCTTCGGTTCGCTCATTCCGCCCGGGGCTTGTCCATTTGATGTCCAATATATTATGTTGACTTTTAGCTCATGTCAAACCGAAAAACGAGACAATATATGGACAACCATGCGCGACCAATCGTCGTCGCCAGCGCCTGCCTCGAGTTCGATGCCTGTCGCTACAACGGCGAGCGGATCCCGTTCGACTTCCTCGCCGAGCTTCTGGAGCACGTCGATGTGGTGCGCACCTGCCCCGAGGTCGAGATCGGTCTCGGAACGCCTCGTGATCCCATCCGTCTGGTTCGCGCGTCGCGCGGCCCACGCCTCGTTCAACCCTCGACAGGCACGGACGTCACGGTGAAGATGAAGAAGTTCTCGAAGGCCTTCCTCGCTGACCGGTCGATCGACGGGTTCATCCTCAAGAGCCGTTCGCCATCGTGCGGCACCGGCGGGGTCAAGATCTACGATGAGGCCGATCGGCCATCCGTGATGACGCATGGCCCGGGGCTTTTCGCCGATGCCGTCCTGCAGTCCTTCCCGGACGCCGCGATCGAGGACGAGGGCCGTCTCAGGAACTACCGCATACGGGAGCATTTCCTCACGAAGCTCTTCGCGCTCTCGGAGCTCCGCCGCGTGGCGGCCGCCGGGCGGATCGCAGGGCTCGTCGACTTCCACAGCCGGTACAAGCTCATCCTCATGGCGTACAACCAGACGGCCATGCGGGAGCTCGGCCGGGTCGTCGCGAATCCGTCCCGCCGGCCCTTTCCCGAGTTGATTTCGGACTACCGCGCCGGCCTGACCCGAGCGTTTCAGAGAGTACCCGGGACGGGAGCCGTGGTGAACGCGCTCGAACATGCCTGGGGCTACGTTTCGGATCGACTCGCCGCATCCGAACGGGCCTACTACCGAAGACAGGTCGAGCGATACCGAACGGGACGCATGCCCGTAAGCGCGCCGCTGGCCGTCATCGAAACGTCCCTGCACCGGTTCGATGTCGAGTACCTGCTGGGGCAGGCCCTCTTCCACCCCTACCCCGACGCCCTTCGGAGCGTCGCGGACTCGGGTAAGGGACGGTCGCGGAAGCGTCGTTGAGGGTCTTCGCTCCAAGACACGGAGTCAGGCGGCTTCGACGGCTCCCAGAAGGTCCGTCAGAAGCCACCAGACCCCCACGAGCAGGATCGCCGCCGGGATGACCCAGCGGACCCATAGATAGAGCGCCGGTCCCCAGCGAGCGTCTCCCGCCAGCTCGCGGATCGCATCGCCGCGCTTGAATGCCCAGCCCACCGTCAACGCGGCGACCAGGGCCCCGAGCGTCTGCATCCCCGAGCCGAAGGTCAGGTCCCACGGGACGAACACGCGCATGCTGACCATCGGCAGCACGGAAAGGGCGAAGACCGCCGCCGCCATCAGCCAGATCGCTCGGCGGCGCGAGAGGCCCGTGTTGTCGGTCAGACCCGTGACGACCACCTCGAACGCCGCGATGTCGGACAGGAGCGCGCCGCCGCCGAGCGCCAGGAAGAAGAGGAGCCCGAACAACGCCCCGCCCGGCATCGCGTCGAACGCGCCAGGGAGCGTGTTGAAGAGGAGGGCCGGCCCCGACCCCGGCTCCAGCCCCAACGCGAAGACCGCCGGGAAGATCGCGAGGCCGGCCAACAGTCCCGCGGTCGTGTCGCCGAGAGCCGTCCACACGGCGTTCGGTCCGAGCCGGGCGTCCCGGTCGAGGTAGGAGCCGTAGACGACCATGAACGTGCCGCCGAGGGACATGGAGAAGACCGCCTGTCCGAGTGCGCCGAGCACGACGACGGGGCGAATCGCGCTCCACTCGAACTTTCCCAGGTACCAGCGGAGGCCTTCGCCTGCCCCCGGAAGCGTCACCGATCGCGCCACCAGGATGAGCAAGATCACAAAGATCGTCGGCAGGAGGATCTTGCTCACCCGCTCCGCGCCCTGCCGGAGGCCCTTCTGCAGAACGGAGGCGCAGAGCAGGATGACTAGGGACGTCATCCCGACCTGTCGCGCGAGTGAGCCGCCGTCGACGCCCTCCTCGGGCGGCAGGATCCTCGTCGCATCGACTCCGATGCCGAGGAGTTCCGCGACCTCGCCGGCGGCGAAGTAGAGCACCCACCCGACGACGTTCGTGTAGTACGCGGTCGCGGCGGTGACAACGAAGAAGAAGAACCAGCCGATCAGGCGGCCACCCGGCAGCCCACCAGCTTCGAACGCCCCGAC
>JAOTZH010000262.1 GCA_029861425.1 Gemmatimonadota bacterium | reverse complement strand
CCGAACTTGAAGGGGTTGGCGCCGATGTCCTCTTCGAGCTGGAGCCCGATCTGCAGGGCACTCCGCGCGTACTCGCCGGGCAGCATCGAGTCTTCCTTCGGGGTGAAGCCCGCGATATCACCCTTGTCCCAGGTGCCGTAGTCCGCGAACTCGTCCTCGGGCGAAAGCTTCGGGTGCGCCTCGCCGTCTCCCTTGATCTGCGTGACCTCGTAGAGCGGCTCCCACCTCGCACGATTCTGCGCGTACGCGCGATCGATGGGCTGCCCGTTCAGCCGCTCGACGGCGAACATCAGTCCGTTCGAGAGATTCCCGTTGTGCGGGATGGCGAGCACGCTGCCCCCGGTTTCGGCCTCGTAGTCGGCCATCCACTGCCAGAGGTCCTCGGGATCGTAGGAGTCGAACGTGCTGAACGGGACGATCTGCCCCGCCTTCCTCGCGTCGTCCTTGAAGACGACGACGCGGTGAAGATTGCTGGGGGCGCCGGGTCGGTTGAGCGACGTCCACTCGTACCCGATGAACGCGGTGAATCGTCCCGGCTCGTTGAACCTTTCGGCGGCGTCGATCTCACGGTCCCAGACGGTCCGGGCCATCTTGGGGCTGTCAATGAGATCGCGATTCGCCGCGACGCCCTCGAAGGCCCAGAGGCGGAACGCCTGGTATCCCTCGCCCGCGTTCACCAGATCGGAGAACCGCCTGCCATACTCGGTCGCGAGCAGATCAGGGTTCGACTCCGCGATCATCGGCGCGAGACCGAGGTTCGCAGCGTGATCCGATACCACGAGGAAGTCGAGCGGCCGAATCAGCCGTGCGCGCTGCCCCGTGCTCGTGATCACTTCCTCCCCCCGCGCGAAACGGTACGCCTCTTCCGGAGGCAGCGTGTTCCCGATCATCCCGGCATCGGTCGAGTAGCTCGTGTGCAGGTGCGTGTCCCCCCAGAACAGCCCCTCGGCAAAGCCGTTGTCCCACGACAGGCGCTCGACGTACGGGGAATAGATCCGCTCCTTCTCGGGCAGGTCCGCACGCCTGGGATTCACGTCCTGCGCCCGGGCGGCGCCGGTACATACCAGCCCGGCGAGTGCGAGGGCAGCCGCGATCGCACTCCGGCCAGCGCTCTTCATGACATCCTCCTCGATGAGATCCTCTTCGTCATCATTCGTCGCGTTCGTGACGCACGAGCGCGATCGTCCGATTACCCGTGGCCTGGACCGGACGGTTGTTCCCGTCCACCGCCGCGGCGATGGTCTCTATGTCGGTCGGAGCCGCCGAGAGCGGCGTCTCCATCACGAACCACTGCACCCCCTCGGAACAAGGCGGCGTCGTCAGGGATCCGTCGTACGCGTAGTAGCCGGGCCCGGAAGGGACCAGCGCGTTCACGTCGATCACGACGTCCTCGAAGTAGCGCGTCTCGCCCGGGCGCGGGAGATTCTCCGCGATCGCCGCCAACTCCTCGTGTGCCTCGCCGGGGGTGACGAACACGCCGACGACGGCGAGTCGGCCCTCCGGACCCACATGCACGAGGTGCACCTCGAGGGGGAAATGCGCCCCATCCACGGTGTGTTCGCTCGGCGCATGGAAGTGGAACTGCGCGAGCTCGTAGTCGCCATCCACGAGGTGGAGAAGGCTCCCTCCCGGGTAGCTGACCTGCACCGTGTGTCCGTTGTCCACGAGGTCCGCGGGTAGCTCGTTGAAGGAAACCTCGAGCGCGGCCGCGTCATAGGACCAGTCGACCCGCGATCCCTGGCTCGCCACGGCGCCGGCGAGGTCGATCGGCGACTGGTCGCGCCCCGTACCACACGTCTCGAACGATTCGTCGAGCGCCGCCCACCGATCCGGCCCGTAATCTCCCGCATAACTCCAGTGGGGGCTCTCGGAGGAGTGCTCCTGGCCCGGCGGCGGGCCGTCGGCCTCACACGCCGTGAGCAGAAGTCCCGCCAGGAGCGCGCTCCCCGGCCGCCTGAGCCGCAACGCGGCGTGCAGGGGCCGGGGCCACAGGTCGGGCCGGAGGCCCGGCGCACTCACGGGGTATACCAGATCGGGCTCGTGTAGGCCCGCTCCTGGAGCGTCTTCCAGACATTGTCAGCCAGCTCGACCCCGTAGCGCTGCGCGTCGTACACGACCCACCGGGGGGTCGGGATCTCGAGGACCCGGGCGTAATAGAAGGCCCGGACGTTCGGATCGAAGTCGGGGTCCTCCCACACCGTGATGAGCTCGGGGTCGCCGATCGTGTTCGTCCAGGTCGCGTTCTCGACGTCGACGGTGTTCCCCACCGCGGGGACCTTGCCGTCGGGGCCCGGGCTGCGGCGCTCCGCGTCGCCCCACGCGACGTCGTAAACGCGCTCGTGCGTATCGCCGTCCTCGGTGTACCAGCCCTTCACGATCTGGATGCGGTCGAGGTTGCCGCTGTAGGGGTCCTTGAGGGCCGCTACCAGGAACCGGGGCGCCCTGCCTGCCGGGGCGTCGGTCAGGTCGCCGCCCATCGGCACGCCCTTCGTGTACCCGATCTCGGCTGGCAGACGAGACAGGGCGTCCGCCGGCTCGAAGTCCCAGCCACCGAAGAGCCGGACCATGATCCTCGGGCCCGTCGTGGCGTAGACCTCCTTGCGGGCCATCGCGTCCCAGAGGGCCTGGCGCGTGTTCTCGGTCGCCCACACGGCCGCGTAGCCGGACGAAGACATGGACCAGCCGTCGTACTGCCGCCCCGCGAACTTGGCCATCGGGTGATCCCAACGTCCGGGATCCGGCTCGGTGCCCGCGTGCTTCCCGATGTAGTTCTCTTCCTCGACCGCGGCGAGGCCCGTGTGGCTGTCCGTGGAGCCCACCATCCCGAACTTGTATGGGTTCGTCCCGAGCGTCGCCTCCATCTTCAGCCCGTTCTTGAGGGCCTCGCGCGCATACTCGCGCGGGAGCATGTCGTCCTCTTTGACCACCGTGAGGTTGAGGTTCCCGAGCGCGAGCGTCTCGTGGTCGGCGAACTCGTCGGTCGGAGAGAGAAACGGGTGCGTCTCGCCGTCCCCCTTGATCTGCGTCACCTCGTACAGAGGCTCCCAGCGAATCCGCTGCTCCGCGTACTCCGACGTCAGCGGCTGCCCCGTCGCGGGGTTCGTCTCGACCGGGAACATGATCCCGTTCGACATGTTTCCGTTGTGGGCGAGGGTGAGGACCCGTCCGCCCGTCTCCTCCTCGAACCGCGCCATCCAGCGCCAGAGATCTTCGGGGTTGAAGCTCTCGGCCGTAGTGTACGGGACCATCCGTCGTGCCACGTCCCCATCGTCCCGATAGAGAACGTTCCGGTGCAGGTTGTTCCCGTTCTCGG
>JAOTZH010000123.1 GCA_029861425.1 Gemmatimonadota bacterium | reverse complement strand
GAGATCGAGCTCGCCATGCAGTACACGGACGGGTACAAGGAGAACACGTTCACGTTCGTGAACAACATCAACACGCACGAGGGCGGCACGCACCTGTCGGGGTTCAAGGGCGCGCTGACCCGGACGATCAATAGCTACGCCACCAAGAACAACGTCCTCAAGAAGTCCGACCCGAGCCTGAGCGGGGACGACGTTCGCGAGGGTCTCGTGGCCGTCCTGTCCGTGAAGGTCATGGAACCGCAGTTCGAGGGGCAGACGAAGACGAAGCTCGGAAACAGCGAGGTCCGGGGCATCGTCGAGAGCCTCGTCAACGACAAGCTCGGCACCTGGATGGAGGAAAACCCCGCCAACTCGAAACGGATCATCGAGAAGGCGACCCAGGCGGCTCGGGCTCGAGAGGCTGCCCGAAAGGCGCGCGACCTCACCCGGAAGCGCTCGGCCCTGGAAACCGGGATCCTCCCCGGGAAGCTCGCCGATTGCTCCATCAAGGACCCCGAGATCTCGGAGCTCTACCTGGTCGAGGGCGACAGCGCCGGCGGCACCGCGAAGATGGGGCGCGACCGGGGATATCAGGCGATCCTGCCGCTCCGGGGCAAGATCCTGAACGTCGAGAAGGCGCGCATCGACAGGATCCTCGGGAACGAGGAGATCCGGGCGATGATCACGGCGATCGGGGCGGGAATCGGCGAGGATTTCGATCTCGCTTCCGTGCGGTATCAGAAGATCGTGATCATGACGGATGCCGACGTCGATGGGGCGCACATCCGGACGCTCCTGTTGACGTTCTTCTTCCGCCAGATGATGGACCTCATCGACGCCGGATACATCTATATCGCCCAGCCGCCGCTCTACCGCGTCCGCAAAGGCAAGAAGGAGTACTACTGCTATACCGAGGATGAGCGGGCCAGCGCGATCGAGCGGCTGAACGGAGCCGGCGGCAAGGTCTCGATCCAGCGCTACAAGGGACTCGGCGAGATGAACGCCGACCAGCTCTGGGAGACCACGATGAACCCCGAGCGGCGGACGCTCCTCAGGGTGACGATCGACGAGGCGACGCAGGCGGCTCGCCTGTTCGAGACGCTCATGGGCGAGGAGGTCGAACCCCGGCGGCAGTTCATCGAGCAGAACGCCAGGTACGTGCGAAACCTCGACGTCTGACCGACTCCCGTTCCCGAGGGCGACCCTGCGGGCCGTCGACGGATCAGTGTAGAAGCCCCGGGCCGCCCAGCGGTTCGGGGCTTTTTCTTGAGCCCCCGTTGAGAGCCGCCCCCAGTCTGTGTCCGCGGGAGGGCACCCGGTCCTCCCGGGCGATGCGTGACGGGAGGTGATGGGATGAGAATCGAGCGGAAAGGCAGGGCTGGACGCACCCTGCTCGCAGTGTGGCTCTTCGGTGGACTGCCGGCGACGAGTGCTCTCGCTCATGAAGTGGACGAGCACCCCGATGGGGCCCACACGACGATCACGGCCGAGGCGCCCGCTCCAGGCACAGCAGTCATGCCGATTCTGGCGTCCGGTTCGGGCGGCGCGTGTCCGGCGCAGGTGAGCTGTGGCAGCGCGTGCACGGCGGAGCTCCTGACCGGTTTCTGCGTGCTCGCGATCCGCTGGGAAGGCAGCATCGACATCGGACCGTTTCAGATCGGTCCGTCGATCGAAGGCGAATGCAGCATCTGCGAATGCTGGTATCGCTACACAAACTCACTCGGAAACTCGATCCTGAAGCGTGCGACGACTCTGTACTGTGGGGGAGGCTCCCCAGACATCGAGATCCATGTCCAGTGACCCCGGCCGTGTTGCGCGTGTCCGGGCGCGCGGCCCGCGCGTACGCCGCGCCCCGCGGCTGTGCCGAGGGATCGGGTGGGCGATCGCGGTCAGGATCGCTCTCTCGGGGGGGCTCGTCGCTACGGCCGCATGCGGCCGCCCGGACGAGGCCGTCCCCCCGCTATCGGCGGATTTGCCTTCCGACGTGCGGGAGACGCGTGAGCTGATCGCTCGTTACCCTCCCGATCCCACGGACCGGACAGGCGGCGCGATCATCGAGGGCGCCCTGAGCCTCGCGACCGATGGCGTCCGTATCTATGTACTCGACGGAACGGCGGCCGCAGTCCTGCACCTCGACCTCGACGCGCGTCTCATGGGTCGGATGGGGGTCCGAGGTGAGGGGCCGGGAGAGCTCGTCTCGCCGACTGGAATCGCCCTCGGCCCCGACGGCGACGTGTGGGTCACCGACCCTGCGGCGGGTCGGCTCGTGCGCTTCGACGCGGCGGGGATGCCCGCCGAGGATCGGCCGGCCGCGTATCCGCCTGTGAACTTCACTGTGACGGTCCGCGGCGACGTGCTGATCCCCACGATGAGCGCGAGGACCTTGCTGGCGAGGGTGGGGCCGGACGCGACGTTCGATATTCCGATTCCCCCGGACCTCGTGCCGCCCGAGATCAGCGACGGGCCGCGGGACCGGGTCTCGCTCCAGGGGCTCATGCTCGGCGGTCTTCCAGACGGATCGCTGGCGATGCTGCAGAACCGGCACGGCACGGATTTCCGGATGTGGCGCGTCGTCTTCGGGCAGGCCGACGGCGACATCACAGCGGTCACGCCGTTGCCGATGCCGCAGTGGCTCTACACGATCCTTGGAGAAGAGACGGAGGCGGTGCGACGCACGGTGCCCGAGGAGTTCGCGCAGGGCGACTTTCTCGTGCCCTTCAAGGGCATGCACGTATCGGAGGGCCGATTGTGGTTCGCGCCGACGCCGAGCTCGCGGGTACTTGCCGTGTCGCTTCCGCTCGTCGAGGGTCAGCGCACGGCCGCCGTCGTCGGGGGCGAGCGCGTCACCCGCGGTCTGATCGACGCGGTCGTTGTCGGGAACCGCCTCGTCGGCCTCTACGAGACCGAGCTCAGGGTATACGGGCTCGCGCCGTACGCGGGCCCGTTTCCGGCGGGGTGACGGGGGTGACAGCGAACAGATGAACGGAGGTGGCGATGGCGAACCGACGTGAGCGAGCAAAGCAGAGCGTGGCTGCCTGGTTCATGCTCCTGTTCGGCGTGGCGACACCGGGGGTCATTGCCGTCGCGGCGGGAGCGGTCCCCTCGCTCGACTGGTTCGATGGACCGGAGTGGGCCAGCGGGTTCCTCGGCCGGGTGGGCCTCATAGCCGCCGGCGTCGCTCTCTGCGCGGCCGCGATCGGGTTCGTCATGCGCAAAGCCTGGGCGTGGTGGATCGTCCTGGTCTGGGGGCTCTACTGCGTGTTCGAGATCGCCCGTGATGCGATTTCCAACCCGCTGGTCGTCACCCTGTCGGTGCCGCAGGTCATCGCCGTGGCCTTCCTCGGCTACGTGTGGCAAAAACGCGGTGAGTTCGGAGTACGGCTGGGCGGCAGCGGATGACCGAGATCCTGCTGGCGATCGACCAGGGGACGACCTCGAGCCGGGCCATCGCCTTCAGTCCCGAGGGGACGCCCGTCGCGACCGCGCAGCGCGAGCTGCCCCAAAGCTTCCCGCGTCCCGGGTGGGTGGAGCACGACCCCGAGCGGATTCGGGACGACGTGATCGCCTGTTGTTCGGAGGCCATCGAGAAGGCCGGATCCTCGGCCGATCGCGTGATCGCGATCGGGATCACGAACCAGCGGGAGACGACCGTCGTTTGGGAGACATCGACCGGCCGCCCGATCCACCCCGCGATCGTGTGGCAGGACCGTCGGACGTCCGACCGCTGCCGCGAGCTACGCGAGGCCGGTCACGAAGAGCTGGTCAGCAAGAGCACGGGGCTCCTCCTGGACCCGTACTTCTCCGCCACGAAGCTCGCGTGGATCCTGGACAACGTGGACGGCGCGCGGGCGAGTGCAGAGCGAGGCGACCTGGCCTTCGGAACGATCGACACCTGGGTCCTCTGGAACCTGACAGGGGGAAAGGTCCACGCCACCGACGCCTCGAACGCGTCGCGCACCATGCTGCTCGACATCGGTGACGCCACGTGGTCGCCGGAGCTGCTCGATCTGTTCGGCGTGCCGGCGGCTCTCCTGCCGGAGGTGCGGGACTCGGCCGGCGATTTCGGCGAAGCAGCCCCTGAGCTCTTCGGCGCGCCCATCCCGATCCGCGGCATCGCCGGGGACCAGCAGGCCGCGACGTTCGGTCAGGCGGCGTTCGAGCCCGGGATGATGAAGTGCACCTACGGGACGGGGGCGTTCGCGCTTCTGAACACCGGCGGTCACCCTGTGGCGTCGCAGAACCGGCTGCTCACGACGATCGGCTGGCAGCTCGACGGCGAGCTCACTTACGCGCTCGAGGGGAGCATCTTCGTCGCCGGCGCGACCGTCCAGTGGCTGCGCGACGCGCTCGGGATCATCGAGCATGCCGCCGAGACCGAGACGCTCGCCCAGTCGATCAACGACACGGGCGGCGTGTACCTCGTGCCCGCCTTCGTGGGTCTCGGCGCCCCCTATTGGGACGCCGAGGCGCGCGGCGCACTCGTCGGCCTCACTCGCGACAGTGGCCGTGCTGCGATCGCGCGTGCGGCCCTGGAGGCCGTAGCCTACCAGACGCGTGAGCTGCTGGAGGCGATGGAGGCCGACGGCGCCCAACCTCCGACAGCTCTCAGGGTGGACGGCGGACTCACCGCCAACGCCTGGGCGATGCAGTTCCTGGCCGACCAGCTGGGTATCCCGGTCGAGCGGCCGGTCGTGCCCGAGACGACTGCCCTGGGCGCAGCGGGCCTGGCCGGCCTGTCGAGCGGTGTATTCGACTCGCTGGACGCGATCGCGGCGAACTGGAGCCGCGACACGGCTTGGCAGCCGGCAATGGACGACAGCCGCCGGGCGGACCGTTATGCGGGTTGGAAGCGGGCGGTCGAGCGCACCCTGACCTAACGCATGTACGGAGGTGAACGTTTGGAGCATCGCCGACGCGGGCAGGTCAATGGCTCGCACCAGGCCTCACGCCGTCAAGACGTGATCTTGCCGCCCCAGAACCCACGAGGGCATCGCACCGCTCGTCGAGGACGGATAGGCGTCTCTTACCTGGCCGACCTCACGCTTAGCTAGCGAGTGGCGGCCCCGGGGCTAATCAACGGCGCACAGAAAGCGATCGACCTTGACCGTTCTCGCGCATCGTCGATTCGTCTAGCGATGACCGCGTGCGCTCCGTATTCTCGCGCATGCCGGAGACCAAACGACCTACCAGCGCCGCCGCCGAGGAGATTCTCGGCGGGTATTTCCCAGTCCTCGACCACGGGTTCGTCTCTCTCGTCGACTACATGGGGAGCGATGAGGACGTCGAGCGGGCGGCTCGCGTCAGCTACGGCTACGGTACCCGGAAGGTCAGCGCGACCCGCGGCCTGATCCGCTATCTGCGCCGGCACGCGCACACGACCCCGAGCGAGATGGTGGAGTTCAAGTTCCACTGCTCGATGCCGATCTTCGTGGCCCGTCAGTGGATTCGACACCGCACGGCCTCGGTGAACGAGTTGTCGGCTCGCTACTCGCTCATGCCGCTCCTGTTCTACGAGCCCGAGGCGTCGAGCTTCGCGCTCCAGAGCAAGGTGAACAACCAGGGGCGGCAGGGTCAGCCCGCTCCAACGGAGCTCTACGCCGACGCGATCGGTCGCTGGGAGCAGCTTCGTCGGGGGGCGGCCGACACATACGGCTGGATGATCGAGGAGGACGTCGCGCGCGAGCTCGCCCGCATCGATCTGCCGCTCTCGACCTACACGCAGTGGTACTGGAAGATCGACCTCCACAACCTGCTCCACTTCCTCAGGCTCCGGGTCGACGCGCATGCCCAGTGGGAGATCCAGGAGTTTGGACGTGTCATGGCGGGGATGCTCCAGCGGGTCGCTCCGCTCAGCTACGAGGCGTGGCTCGACTACGAGGTGCTCGGCGGGCGTCTGACGGGAGCGGATCGGCAGGCGCTCGGTCTCCTGCTCGAGGGCGGAGAGGACGGCGTTCGCGCCCGCGACGGGGCGGGCGTGTCGGCGGAGGAGCTCAAGGAGCTCGGCATGTCGCCTCGCGAGTTCCGGGAGTTCCTCGAGAAGATCGTGCCGGGCGAGCGGCCGGACTTCGGCCTCGACCTGTCGCAGATGAAGACGGCGGAACAGATGGCGGAGGACGCGGACGCGGCCATCCCGGTCGCCGGCAGCTAGACCGCCGTACCGGGGCGCTAGGCGCTTCGCCCCCTCCTCGGAACCACCCGGATCGCGAACCAGACGAGCGACCCCACCCACAGCGCGTAGCAGGCGACCCGGATCGGGTGCCACGACAGCGATTCGACCGTTGACGCATCGATTCCCACCGCTCCCATCACCGCGCGCGCGACGACCTCGGTCGTAAACCAGCCCCACAGCGTCGCGGCCCAGAGCATCCCCCAGCGCTTCCAAGTCGGCGAGGCCAGCGCTTCGGGGAGCCGGGAGGTGTTCATGTAGCCGACCACGAGCGTGTAGGCGTACATGCTCGAGATCGTGAACGGCCCGGCGACCAGCAGCAGGAAGGTCGGCTGCAGCGCCGCCAGCGCCTCACCGCCGAGCCATGACGCCGCGATGATCCCCATGGCGGCGATCGTCAGCACGGTGAGGAAGAGCAGGAACGTCCGCTTGAGCGTCCAGAACGCGGTCTTTCGTCCGTACCGCTCGTAGAAGATGCTCCCGGAGATCCGCGTCACCGTGTCGACGATGCCGATCTGGGTCGAGAACAGGATGAACGATCCCCCGAGCAGGAACGCGACGCGCAGCCAGACCCCCCCGGCCTCCTGGATGATCTGACCCTGGCGGGACACCATCGTCGACTGATCCCCCGCCAGGTCGAGGTTCCCGACCCCCAGAGTCGACGTGACCAGCATGCTCGTGATCACCACGCTCACGAGCGAGAGCACGACGAAGGTGACGAGCAGCTCCTTGTGCGCCGACCGCATCCACCCGGTGAAGCGCGCCAGAGCGGTCTCGTCCTCGGAGTCGAACACGAAGCCCGTCTCGCTGATGTCCTCGTTCTGCCCTCGGATCCCGGCGATCCGGCCTTGGTGGATCGCCATGCCGAACCCCTTGTCCCGGATCCAAAGAGACTGGGCCAGGAGGAGCGTTCCACCCGTCCCGGCGTACGCCACGGCAAGCAGCAACGTGGGGAACTGATCGCCGGTCAGGAGCTCGGGCGGGGCGGACCCGACCGAGACGGCGCCCTTCAGCAGATCCAGGAAGTCGGACGGGAGCAGCCCGACGATCAGGAGCGTGGTGAGGAGCAGCGGAAAGAACCCCAGCACGAGGGCGATCTCGAACCGTTCGAGCGCGTTGTAGACGATCTTCGAGGCGGCGAGACCGACCCAGATGAACGCCAGCATGAGGATGGCCAACGGTTGCCACGCCAGCTGAACGCCCGTGATGAGAAAGACGATCTCGCCAACGAATTCTCCGGAAAGCGACGCCCAGCCGGGCCAGAAGAAGCTGAACAGCGTCGCGACCAGGAAGAACCATGGCCAGAAGCTGAAGCGATCCAGGCGAGCCATGCCCCCGAACACGGACTCGCCGGTCGCGATCGTCCAGCGTTCGATCTCCCCCATCACGAGGAATTGGCTCAGCACGCCAATCCAGAACAGCCACCAGATGCCGTAGCCATTTACCGTGATCAGGTTCGGCCAGAGCAGAAACTCGCCGGCTCCGAGCCCCATCCCGGCGGCGATGATCGAAGGCCCCACCAGGTGCCGGACCTTCGGGACACGCGGCACGCGCTCGGCCCGCTTGAAGGCGGGACCGGTACCCCGCGCGGGAAAACGCGCGTCATCCGGGGCGTCCTCGAGGCCCGCCTCGTCGATCGGGTCGAAGACACCGGCCCGGTAACGGCGTCCTTGCTCGTCCGTCGCCTGTACGGTGGACGCGGGCTCGGGAGAGGTCACGACCCCCCGTCGAACCCGAGCTCGGTCTGCGTCTCGCCGGTGGGGGCCTCCTCGGATTCCCGAAGATCCGCCGCCGCTCCGGTCCCGTTCGTCGGCCCGGCTCGGCCAGGATCCGGCACGGCCTCGTCGGGCGTTGCGCCAGCCGCCGGTACCGTCGCGGTTGGGGCAGATCGGATCGGGTGCACGGCTTCCACCGCCACGCCGGCCGGCAGATCCACGACGGGCCGCCCGGCTTCCCGCCTGGCCTTCGTCAGCACGTCCGCCGCCGCCGTCGTGTCGATGGTGCCGTCCGAGCGCTCCCACGCGACGTCGTCTGCCGGGTGCACCTCGAGCAGCCCGACCAGGTTGCCGACTCTCGCCCGCTCGGGGAGGAGCATGAGCCCCTTGCCCGCGCGTCCCTGCACCTTGAATTCGGTGAAGGGGACTCGCTTTCCGAATCCGCTGTCCGAGGCGGCGAGCAGATCGGAGTCGAGGCGCGGGGTCAGCGCGGCCACGACTACGTCGCCCTTCGCGAGCTCGATCCCCTTCACGCCCTTCGCGGATCGACCCATGGGGCGAAGCTCCCCCTCCTGGAATCGAATCGCCTGACCCAGTTTCGTGGCGAGCATGATGTCCTGCGTGCCGTCGGTGATGAAGGCCCCGACGATCTCGTCGCCCTTTGCCAGACCCGCTCCGATGATCCCCGCCGCCCGAGCGTTGGAGTACTCCGACAGCGCGGTGCGCTTCACCTGTCCCTGGCGCGTAGCCACCACGAGATATCGTTCGTCGGTGAAGTCATCGACCGGAATCACCGCGGCGATCTCGTCACCGAGGCCGAGGTCGATGAAGTCCTCCATGCGCTTCCCCCTCGAGCTTCTGGTCTCGTGGGGCAAGGCCTGCATCGGCAGGGCGAACGTATGGCCCCGGGCGCTCTGGATGAGCAGCGCCTGCGAAGGCCGGCAGAGGAAGGCCTCGCGCGCGAAATCGCCCTCGCGTGCCTCGAGGGCTTCGGCCCCCGCGAGACCGCCACCCGCTCCGGCCGGCTGGGCCTTCACATACCCGTGCCGGCTGATCAGAACGAGACGGGTCTCGTGATCGCCGCCCTTGGCGACTTTGAAGGACCCGGTGTCGGCGACGATCTCGGTACGCCTCGGATCGCCATAACGCTCCCTGAGCTCCTGAATCTCCCCTCGCAGGAACTCCCGCCGGGCGCCCTCGTCCATCACGAGCTTCGAGAACGCCGTGATCTCGCGCTTCAGTCCGGCGAGCTCGTCGGCGAGCTTCTTGTGCTCGAGGCCCGTGAGCTGGGCAAGGCGCATCGCCAGAATCGCGTCGGCCTGTCGCTCGGAAAGCTTGAACTCCCTCCGAAGCTTGTTCCTCGCCGACTCGGGGTTCCGCGAGCCGCGGATGATCTCGATCACCCGGTCGATGTCGTCGAGGGCGATCAGGAGGCCTTCGACGATGTGCGCCCGCGACTCGGCGCGCTCCAGATCGAACGCCGCGCGACGGCGGATCACCTCGAGCCTGTGCCTGACCCAGCAATCGAGCGCGGCCTTCAGGTCGAGCTCTACCGGTCTCCCGTCGACCAGCGCGAGCATGATCACGCCGAACGTGTACTTGAGCTGGGTCTTCGTGAACAGCTTCTGGACGACCTGGTCGGGCTTCGCATCGCGCTTGAGCTCGATGACCAGCCGGATCCCGTCCCGATCCGACTCATCGCGCAGCTCGGTGATCTCATCGCTACGCCCGGCCTTCACCATCTTGGTGATCTGCTCGATCACCCTCGTCTTGTTCACCTGGTAGGGCAGCTCGGTCACCACGAGCGAGCTCTTCCCGAACCGGCCTTCCTCGACATGGATTCTGCCGCGCATCTCGATGCGGCCGCGCCCCGTGCGGTAGGCGCTCTCGATGCCGTCTCTCCCCCAGATGAAGCCGCCGGTCGGGAAGTCGGGGCCCGCCACGAACTGCATCAGCGCCTCGACCTCACAGTCCGGGTTCCCGACGAGGTGGTCCACGGCCTGAAGCAGCTCGCCGGCGTTGTGCGGCGGGATCTTCGTGGCCATGCCCACCGCGATGCCGTCGGACCCGTTCAGGAGCAGGTGCGGCAGCCGGGAAGGGAGGACCTCGGGTTCCATCAACCGGCCATCGAAATTCGGCCGCTCGTTGACCGTGTCGCTGTCGATGTCGGCGAGCAGCTCCTCCGCGACCGGCGTGAGACGGACCTCGGTGTACCGGTACGCGGCGGCCGGATCGCCGTCGATCGATCCGAAATTCCCCTGCCCGTCCACGAGCGGATACCGAAGCGAGAAGTCCTGGACCATCCGGACGATCGAGTCGTAGACCGCGCTATCTCCGTGCGGGTGATACCGGCCGAGCACGTCACCGACCACGGTGGCGCTCTTCTTGTGCGGCCGGTTCGGCTGGAGGCCCTCCTCGCGCATGGCGTAGAGGATCCTGCGGTGCACGGGCTTGAGTCCGTCGCGCGCGTCGGGCAACGCGCGCTGGACGATGACGCTCATCGAATAGTCGATGAACGAGTCCCGCATCTCCTGTTCGATAAAGCGGACCTGAATCCGCTCACGCTGGACGGTGGACTGCGACACGTAACGTCTCCTCCCTCTTCCTCGTCTTCATCCCGGTCCCGGAGTGCCGCTGGGAGCGGCCGTGCCGGTTTTCGGAGAACCTTCGGCAACCTGCCGAACGTCCCGATCCGTATCAAGAGAGCGGCACGGCGGGCGACTTGGTTTGGCCGGAGCGAGGCACCCGCTAGCTTTGACGTCGCAACCAACAACTTGATCGGAGTCGGGGACATGACGGTTCGTGGAACGATGGTGGGGGTCGTGTGGGCGGTGGTCGTGCTCTCGACCGGGATGCCTGTGCAGGGCCAGGAGGAGTGGCAGCAGGGAGTCGAGTACGTCATCGAGGCGGAGCTCGACGAGGCGAGCGAGACGGTGCGTGGCCGCGCCCGCTTCACGTACACCAACCGTTCGCCCGACAGGCTCGACCGACTCTACTTCCACCAGCACCTGAACGCGTTTCGGCCGAACAGCACATGGGCCACCTCGGGTCAGCGTCCGCAGCCCGACTTCACCGCGCTCGAGGACCCCGATCACGCGTTCGAGCGCATGCTCTCGATTCGAACGGTCGCGGCCGGGGGTGGCGGTTCCGACGTGGTGAGTCGGCCGCTGAGGTGGTCGTATCCCGGCGCCCCCGACTCCACGGTGGTCGAAGTCCCGCTGCTGGATGACCTCGAGCCGGGCGAGGAGATCACCCTCGAGCTCAACTGGCTCGCGCGCCCTTCCACCGTCTGCCGGCGCCAGTGTCGCGGCGGACGTCACTACGATTTCGCTCAGTGGTACCCGAGGATCGCTCCGTACGACGAGGACGGTTGGGCGGCTCACCCGCTGTACCCGCAGGGCGAGTTCTACGGCTCGTTCGGCACCTACGACGTGACGCTCGATCTGGAGGCCGATCAGGTCGTCGGAGCCACCGGCGTCCCGATCGAAGGGAATCCGGGTTGGGGCGTCGAGCCCGTAGGGCGGGACTTCTATGGTGAGCGCCGCGACCGTCGGCGGCTGAACATGCTCGCGATCAGCCCCGAGATGGGCCGGAAGCGCGTGCGCTTCTACGCGGAAGACGTCCACCACTTCGCCTGGACCACGAATCCCGAGTACATCCACGAGGGCGGCCAGGTCGTGGCCAACGAGGGTCGCCAGACCCCCATCGAGGTTCACGTCCTGTATCGACCCGGTGACGAGGAAGGGTGGGGGAGCGGGCAGGCGCTGGAACGCACCGTCTCATCGCTCGAATTCCTCGAGGACGTGTTCGGGCCCTATCCGTGGCCCCAGCTCACGAACGTGCACCGTCTCGAGGGCGGTGGCACCGAGTTTCCGATGATGATCATGAACGGATCCGCGTCGGAAGGGCTGATCCTGCACGAGACCGCCCACCAGTACGCGCACGGCATCTTCGGAAACAACGAGTGGAAGGAGGCGTGGCTCGACGAAGGCTTCGCGTCGTTCCTCGTGAGCTGGGCGTTTCAGGACAACGTCGAGGGCATGTGGGTGCAGACGCGCGACCGGATGGCGGAGCAGGAGGCCGGCGGCTTCACGCAGCCGATGTCGACGATCTCCGACGAGTTCGAGAGCTTCGGCATGTACGGCTACATGGCCTACACGCGCGGATCCTTCTTCTTCCGGATGCTTCAGGGCCTGGTCGGGGAGGACGTCTTCCGGCAGACGATGCGTGAGTACTACGAGCGGTGGGCCCTCCATCATGTGACCGAAGAGTCACTGAGAACGACCGCCGAGGCCGTGAGCGGAGAGGACCTCGAGTGGTTCTTCGAGCAGTGGCTGCACACGACCGGAACCCTCGACTACGCGATCGGCGAGATCGAGCAGGAGGAGCGGGACGGTCAGTGGCGCACGCGCGTCGAGGTGCTGCGAACGGGTGAAGCCTGGATGCCCGTCACGATCCGGGTGGGGGACGAGGAGCGTCGGCTGGACGACCGCGGCCGGAGGCAGCGAGTCGAGTTCATGACGGATGAGCGACCGACCGAAGCCATCCTCGACCCGG
>JAOTZH010000122.1 GCA_029861425.1 Gemmatimonadota bacterium | reverse complement strand
AGCTTCGTTTGGTCTCGGCGGTCACGGCGTCTCCCATCCCGAGCTGGCCTTGAGGGCTCAGTGCCACTGAATCGACCGCCCCATTCGACACGAGACATGACCGACACGCAAGCACCGCCCGGCGGTGAACGACGTCCCGGCTACCTGCTCCTCGAGGACGGTCGCCGGTTCGAGGGCACCTACCTGGGGCCGGACCGGGAATCCACGGGCGAGGCCGTCTTCACGACCGTAATGACCGGCTATCAGGAAGTCCTGACCGATCCTTCCTTCGCGTCCCAAATCGTGGTGATGACGGCTCCGATGCAGGGCGTCTACGGGGTACGGGACGTCGACGTGCAGTCGCGGCGTCCCTGGGTGGCCGGCTTCGTTGTCCGCCACCTGTCGGACCGCATCGGATCCACTCCGTCCGACGACGTGCTCCCGAAGTACCTCAAGGATCACGACATCCCGACGCTGATTGGGGTAGATACCCGGGCTGTCACCCGACACATCCGGGACGCCGGCGCCATGCGCGCCATCGTCGCCCACGACGGAATCCCGGAGGATGTGGCCCGGCGGCGGCTGAGCGCCGAGCCGTCCATGTCCGGTCGCGATCTCGCCAGCACCGTGTCCACGCCGGAGCCCTACGAGCTCGACGCCATTGGCGTCGACCAGGCCCGAGGCCTCGTGTTGTGCCTCGATTACGGCGTCAAGACGCGCAGCCTCGACCTATTCCGGCGAGCCGGGTATCGCGTCCGCGTGGTTCCGTGCGACACGCCGGTGGAGGAACTCCTCGGGGCGGGCGCCAACGGAGTGTTCGTGTCGAACGGGCCCGGCGATCCGGATGCGGTATCCGGCGCGGTCGAGCGAATCCGGGCCCTCTCTGACGTCGGTGTCCCGCTGTTCGGGATCTGTCTCGGGCACCAGCTGGTCACGCGCGCCTTCGGCGGGCGAAACTACAAGCTCCCCTACGGACACCGGGGCGGAAACCACCCGGTGCTCAACTACGCCACTGGCGCCGTCGAGATCACGTCTCAGAACCACGGGTTCGCCGTCGAGGAGGAGGACGGGGAGGTCGTCGGGGCCCCCGATCTCGAGGTCACCCATCGGAACCTCAATGACGGAACCGTCGAAGGCGTGATGCATCGGGACCGGCCCGTCTTCGCGGTCCAGTACCATCCCGAGAGCGCCCCCGGGCCCCATGACAGCCGCTATCTCTTCGATCGCTTCGTCGAAGCCATGGATAAGCGGCGCTAACATCAATAGATTTAACCACATACGGGATCGGAAGACGTGAGTTCGAACACATCGAAGGGCACCGTGATCGCGATCATCGCCGTGTTCGCGCTGTTCGGGATCGGCATGATCCTCTCGATCCGCGCGTTGACGGGCGATTCGCTTCTTCCTGCCGGCGCGAGGCTGGCGGTCGTGCCTTTGCGGGGGGCGATCGCGGCGGAAGAGCAGTTTGTCCGCCGACTCGAGGCCTTCCGCCGCGATAGAGGGATCAGAGGGTTCATCATCGAGATCGAGTCTCCGGGCGGCACCGTCGGCGCTTCGCAGTCGATCTACGAGGCGATTCGCCGTCTTCGGGACGAAGATGACCGGCCCGTCGTCGCGTGGATGGGGGACGTCGGAGCTTCGGGCGGCTACTACGCCGCGGTAGCGGCCGATAGCGTGTTTGCGCTGCCAGGGACGATCACGGGCTCGATCGGCGTCGTCATGGAGTTTCCGGTTGCCGAGGAGTTGTACCGAAAAGTCGGAGTGGAGTGGCAGGTCGTGAAGAGTGGCGAGCACAAGGACATGGGAAGCACGTCGCGGATGCTCAGCACGGGGGATCGAGAGATTCTGCAGGCCATGGTCGACGATGTGCACGAACAGTTCGTGGACGCGGTCGCGGAGAACCGGTCGCTGGACCGGGGCGCCATCGCGGCTCTCGCCGATGGCCGGATCTTCTCGGGCAGACAGGCACTCGAGCTGGGGTTGATCGACGGGCTGGGCACGTTCGAGGATGCCGTCGCCGCGACGGGTCGGATGGCCGGGCTGGGCGACCGGCCCAGCCTCGAGCGGCCGCGTGAGCCGGCTCTGCGACTGTGGGACGTATTGCTCGGTCTGACGGGAGTCGAGGCACGGGGGTTGCTAAGGACATTTGTACCAATGCACTCGGGCACGCCGAGATTGCTATACGAGTGGCGGTGAGGCGCCGCGACCACGGCGAAACGCAAGAGAAGTCGTGTATGCGGCCTCAGTTTGTGGAGGAGAGGCGATGACGAAGGCGGATTTGGTCGAAGAGGTCTGCGAAGCGATCGGACCGGGCGTGACGAAGAAGGATTGCGCCGCGGTGGTCGATGCGTTCCTCAACGCGATCAAGAGGGCGGTCTCCGACGGGCGGCACATCGAGATCCGCGGATTCGGCACGTTCAAGGTCAGACAGCGGCGTACGCGCATGGCGCGAAACCCGCGGACCGGCGAGCCGGTGAGTGTACCGGCGCGGGCCGTCCCGGTATTCAAGCCGTCACGACTGTTCAAGGAAGAGGTTGGGGACAGCCACGAGCGGAAGGCGGAGCAGGATCCGCCTCAGCAGCCGTCGTTCACCCAATCACTCGGCAACTGGTCCTGACCTACCAGTAGCTGCTGTAGCAGGGCCCGGGACCGGACGTACGATCGGTCCCGTCCCGCAGACAGGCGTGCCAGAAGACGAAGCTCGGGATCCGCAATCGCGGCCCCGAGCTTCGTTGCATCCTGAAACGGGTCGGGGTGTCTGTCGCCCTGGGGGACTAGGCGTTGAAGTGCGTCGCGAGCCGTGCGATGCCCTCGTCGAGCGTCTCCGGCTGCACCGCAAAATTGAACCTCAGGTGCCCGGGAGATCCGAATGGCTCGCCGGGAACGCTGGCGACAGCCTGTTCCCGCAGGAGATCTTCGGCCACATCCATGGACGAACGCGACGAATCCCGGAGCCGCACGTAGAAGTAGATGGCGCCGTCCGGGGGACGGACATCGAGCGCGTCGATGTCCCTGAGTCCCGCCAGCCCCGTTCGCCTGAGCCGGGACAGAATCGAGACGAGGTCGGAAACGAAGGCCTCCCGCTCTTCGGACATTCCCAGTGCCGCGGCGGCGGCCGCCTGCGATGGGCCGACCGCCCCCGAGGTCGTCTGGCCCTGGAGATCCGATGCCTTCTTGATCAGCTCGGCGGGCCCGACTGCGTACCCGATACGGAACCCGGGCATGCAAAACGCTTTCGAGACGCCGTCCAGCAGGACCGTGCGGTCCGGGACCGGGACGTCGTAGACGGAGGGCACGGAATCGACGAAGCCGATCCGGCGATAGATCTCGTCCGATAGGACCCAGATGCCGTGTCGATCCGCCCACTCCATGATCGCCGTGAGCCTTTCGAGGTCGTAGACGGCTCCCGTCGGGTTGCCGGGACTGTTCAGGAAGAGCCCTCGCGTACGCTCGGTGCGAGCGGTCTCGAGCCGGTCGACGTCGGTGACGAACCCTTCGTCCCACGACGTGTCGACGATGACGGGTGTGGCTCCGGCCAGCTCGACGATGGTCGTGTAGCTGGGCCAGAACGGCGCCGGGATCAAGACCTCGTCGCCCGGTCCGAAGAGCGCGTAGCAGCAGTTGAAGAGGGCCTGCTTGACTCCCGCGCTCACGATTACGCTGGCCGGGTCGACGCGCTCGCTGGCCGTCGTCTGCTCGAGATAGCCAGCGATGGCGGCCCGGAGCTCGGGCAGCCCCGGGGTCGGGGGATAGCCGGTCTTCCCGGCGGCGATCGCGTCGATGGCTGCCTGGCCCGCGAAGCGGGGAGCCGGGTACTGGGGCTCGCCGGCCGAGAGATCGATTACCGGCACACCCTCCGCCTTCAGTTGCCGCGCACGGGCAGCGAGGGCGAGTGTGGCGGACGGCTGGAGTTGGGCGACGTTGCTGGAGAACTGCACTGGACCGGGGCCTGTCTGTCGTGGTTCGAGGGCGGAAGCGCGGATTCGCCGGGCGATTCGATTGAAGGAACCCCCCGCCGCGTCTATCTTCGGGCAGACGCTTCGGCCGGAATAGTACCGGCGGGCCCGACACGCGACCACCCTTGATTCGGACCGCATGACGACACATACGAACAGCCCGCTGCCCGTCGCCTCGATCCTCGCGGCGGCGAAGGACTTCTTCCTCGGCCCCGACCGCATGGCCGATGCCTGGATCGAGTCCGAGAGCGAGTCACACATCGCCTTTTGCACGTTCCGAGGAAACCTCTCGGTCGCCGCGAGCGCCGATCCCGAGGATGGGTCCCGGAGCCGGGTGCGCGTTTCGACCCTGCGTGAAGAAGGGCTCGTCCCTCGGTTGATGACCTTCCTGGCAAGTCAGGAAGCCGTCGCGACGGGTGGGTGATCTCATTCGCGTGAAGACGCTCTTCTTTGGCGTGTACGGTGAGCTCGCCGCCTCGCGTGAGGACGTGACCGAGCTCCCGGGGGACTCGACGGTGTCGGACCTCGTGGAGGCGTTGCGAGGCCCTCGCGGATTCGACTGGCTTCCGGACCGGGTGGTGGTTGCGGTGAATCAGACGTACGCGGAATCGGGCACGGTGCTCGCCGACGGCGACGAGGTCGCTCTGATCCCTCCCGTGGCGGGGGGGTAGGCCGCCCATGGCCAGCGAACGAACGCCGGATCGCGACGTCGCGATCGAAACGGGCATCACGACCGATCCCATCGGGCGCCTCGACGCCTTCGACGATCTGTCGACCCATGCGGATGGGGCCGTGCTCGTTTTCCAGGGCCGGGTCCGCGAAACGAACGAGGGGCGAAAGGTGAGCGGGCTATCCTACGAGGCATACGGGGAGATGGCCGAGAAGGAGCTGGCCGCGATCTGTGGAGAGGCGGCAGCGAGTTTCGAAATCGGTGCCGTGCGGGCCGTGCATCGAGTGGGCGACCTCGAGCTCGGCGATGTAGCGGTGGTCGTGGGTGTCGCCGCGCCCCATCGAAACGCCTGCTACGAAGCGTCGCGATTCGTGATCGAGCAGGTGAAGGTTCGGCTTCCCGTCTGGAAGCACGAGCGCTATGCGGACGGTGAAACGGGCTGGGTCGGCGCCCCGGCCGTGACGAAGGCGGCGTCAAGGTGAGGGATCAGTTCGGCAGGCAGATCCGGTACTTGCGGATCTCGGTCACGGATAGGTGCAACCTTCGTTGCACTTATTGCATGCCCGAGGAGGGCCTGGACTGGATTCCCAAGCCCGAGATGCTCTCCTATGAGGAGATCGCCGACATCGTCCGTCAGATGGCCGCCATGGGATTGGGGCGGGTTCGAATCACCGGCGGCGAGCCGCTGATACGCCGCGACCTCCCGCGTCTGATCGAGCTTCTCTCCGCAATCGGGGGGATCGACGACATCTCGCTGTCCACCAACGCCATCCTCCTCCCCCGGTTCGCCGACGCCCTGAAGGACGCCGGCGTGGGACGGCTGAATATCAGCCTCGACACGCTCCGCAGGGACCGATTCGAGGAGATCGCGCGCCGGCCGGCCAGGCGCTTCGACGAGACGATGGAAGGCATCGCCGCGGCAGAGGCCGCCGGGTTCGATCCGATCAAGATCAACTGCGTCGTCATGCGAGGGTTCAACGATGACGAGGTGGCCGACTTCGCCGCCGTCACTCGCGATCGACCATGGCACGTTCGGTTTATCGAACTGATGCCGGTGGGACGGAATCTCCATCTTACCGACCGGTTCATCTCGGCCGACGAAGTCCTGCGGCGGATCGAGGCGATCGAGGATCTCAAGCCGGATGCCGGTCCCCTCGGGAACGGGCCCGCACAGTACTACCGGCACCCCGGCGCACCGGGCACGGTCGGTGTGATCACGCCGCTCTCGCACAACTACTGCGAGAGGTGCAACCGGATGCGGCTCACGGCGGACGGAAAGCTGCGGACGTGTCTTTTCGGTGACCACGAGGTGGACCTGAGGGGGCCGCTCCGGGATTCCGGCTCGATCGAGGCCTCGGTCGAACAGGCGCTCGCGGGCAAGCCGAAACGGCACTATCTCCAGTTGGGCAGCGCGTCGAATAGCGGAGGGCTTCTGGCTCTCAGTCAGGTCGGGGGGTAGTTCCCTCGGACGAAGAAACCGCGTGCCCCCGTTCAGCGTCCTGAATGGGGAGCGGGTCCGATCACAGGGACCAGGTGACCGCACCCTCGATCAGGCGGTCAGTGTCGAGGGAGGCGGGCCGAACCGAAGTACGTCGAAAGCGAGAGGGCCGGCGTGACATACGAAGACCGGGTGAAGCACAGGGAATTGCTCGAGCGATCCGCGTCGCTGGCCGAGCGGCTCGGCGAGGGGGAGGGATGGGCCCCGGTCACGCGAGATGAGGCCCGGGAGCTCTCGACGCTCATCGACGAGGTGCTCGCGCAATTGAGCCCCGAGCGCTGGGACCGGCTGATGGAGGCCATCGTCGACGAGGCCACCCGTCGGGCAGGGAGCCTCGCCCCGAGTCGCTAGGGCCTCGCTTCAGGTGATCGGCACTTCCGACTCGTGGAGCGGACGCTCGATGACGATGTCCGGCGCGTCGTCCAGCGAAACCACTTTGGGCTCGACCGGCTTCCAGTTCTCGTTCCAGAGAACCTCGATCGTCGGCCTCATCAGGTTTGCCGGGTTCGTAGCGACAACCCTGCCGATGGCGCCGGACGATAACTTCACGTAAGAGTCCAGCGGGAAGACCGAGATCTCGTCCGCCAGCGCGTCCACGATGACGCCGTCGAAGACGGTTTCTCGCATCTCCATGACCCGCTCGAGCGCTTCGAAAGCCGTAAATGGCGATCGATACGCTCGCGAGTGCGAGAACGCCTCGAAGACGTCGGCGACGCCGATGATCTTGGCGACCGGATCGATCTGGTCGCCGGACAGGCACTCGGGATACCCGGAGCCGTCCACACGCTCGTGCTCTTGACGAACCGCCCTGCGCAGCCACTCGAACTCGTCCCCGAGTCGAGATACGATTTCGGCTCCGAGCGAAGGGTGTTGCTGCATGACGTCGCGCTCGCTCTCGGAGAGCGTGCCTTCCTTGAACAGGATCGACTCGGGTAGCCGGGCCATGCCGAGGTCGTGTACCAGGCCGGCCTGGATCACATGGAGCGTGTCGTGTACGGGGAGGTCGAGACTCATCGCGATCTTGGCTCCGAAGATCGCCACGTTCGCACAGTGCGTCGGAATCTCGAACCGCTTGTACGGCTCGAGCGCGCGGTTCAGCAGGAGATTGCTCTGGAGCATCGACGTGTGGATCCGCTCGGCGACCATCCGGGCGCGACCCATGTGCGGCTCCTGTCCTTCGCGCGCACCCACGAACGCCTCCCGGGCAAACCCCACGGCCTCGGCGTAGAGGGGGCGGGCGGAAAAGCGAGCCGGTCGCCGGACGTGCACGGCGGGCGACTCCTCGTTTGGCTGCACGGTGATGGTCGGATCCTCTATCAGCGACCGACACAGGGCAGTCAGCGTCTCCGCGCGGAACGGCCGTACGATGAAGTGGCTGAAAGCCGGCTCGCGGTCCAACGTCACGGTGGACGTGTGCCCGGGCCCGAGGATCGTGATGAAGGCGGGGGTCGCGCCGTACTCGCGATCACGAGCCGCCTCGGCGACGCCCGCGAAGACCAGGCGGGGGTCGGCCACCTGGTCATCGCAGATCACGATGTCGATTTCGCTCGATCGCACAGCCTCGACGATCGAGAACACGTCGCCGGCGAGTTGTGCCTGAGGGTCGATCCGGGCGAGGGCCTCGCGGACTGGTTCCGCGTGCTCGGTCCTCTCGGACAGCAGAGCGATGATTCGTCGGTCGCTTCTGGTCGCTGACCCCTTGTGCGGCATGGATCCCTGTCCCCTTTTTGACTCGCGAACGGCCTCGGAAGTGGCGTAACGCCATGCCGATTAGACCGTTCGACAGCTTCTTTCGTGTCTCGACGGCGCCTGCGGAGGGCCGTCGAGCCCGGAGAATCGCGCAAGATCCCTGTTCATGGGCGGATACGCCCGACTCACGGTGCTGCAAAGAATGCACAGACCGTTCCTCGTCGCCGGGTCACTCCTGGCACTGATCGCTGTAGCCGCGGGAGCGTTCGGGGCGCATGGGCTCCAGGGAGCTCTGACGCCGGAGAGGCTGGACACCTTCGAGACGGCGACGCGGTATCAGATGTACCACGCGCTCGGGCTGCTCTTCGTGGGTCTCGCCGCCGCGCGGTGGCCGGCGCGGTCCTGGGCGGGAGCGGGCCTCCTGCTGCTCTTCGGGACTCTCGTATTCGCCGGCAGTCTCTACGCGCTGGCCCTGAGCGGGATCGGCGTGTTCGGCGCGATCGCCCCGATCGGTGGGGCGAGCCTCATTGGCGGGTGGCTCTGGGTGACCCTCGTCGTGCTTCGGGACACCTAGCCGACTAAAGCTTGGCGGTCGTGACGCCCGTCTGACCCTGGTACTTGCCCTTCTTGTCCGCGTAGCTGACTTCGCACATCTCGTCGGACTCGAAGAAGAGGACCTGCGAGATCCCCTCGTTCGCATACACCTTCGCCGGGAGCGGCGTGGTGTTCGAGATCTCCAGCGTCACGAACCCCTCCCATTCCGGCTCGAAGGGCGTGACGTTCACGATCAGACCGCAACGGGCGTAGGTCGACTTGCCGACGCAGATGGTCAGGATGCTTCTCGGAATCCGGAAGTACTCCACGGAGCGGGCGAGGGCGAAGGAGTTGGGTGGGATGATGCAGGCCTCGCCCCGATACTCGAGGAACGAGCGGTCATCGAACTCTTTCGGATCCACGACAGGAAATAGGGCACTGTGGAAGATCCGGAACTCGTCCGCCACGCGCATGTCGTACCCGTAGCTGCTCACCCCATACGAGATCACGCCATCCCGCACCTGGCGATCGGCGAACGGCTCGATCATCCCGTGCTCCTTCGCCATCCGCCTGATCCACCCGTCGCTCTTGATCGCCATCGTTCCCCTCGAGGAGTGTTAGTGTCTCTCTGACCCTGCTTCACGAACCGCTTCGAATACTCGGCCGAGCTCATCCGCCAGCAAATCGGGGTGCTGCTCCGGGAGGATGTGACCGCCATCCTCGACGACGGTGATCCGACCTCCCATCTCGTTCGCGAGCCGTTCCGCCGCCCGGGGGTCGATCCGAGGATCGAGCGCCCCCGTCACGACCCGCGCGATGATCCGTTCCGTCGGAATGTGCTCGGCCAACTCGTTCGGCTGCCAGTCTCGCAGAAGCGCCATCAGCGTCCGGGCCCGCCGCACGTCCGCGTACGGCTCCGCGTATCCCCGCACCAGCTCCCGTGGCGGACGGAACCCCGGTCCCGCCGCGCGTCGGATGATCACGGTCGCCAGCGGTCCCCGCAGCGGCGAGAACATGCCCGCGACCACCTTTCGCATCAACCCCGAACGAAGGACGTCCAGGACCGCTGGCCGACGGGTCCAGGGCGTCACGGGATTCGAGAGCAGGAGGCCGACGACGCCGGGGTCGCGGGCCGCGAGGGCCAGGGCGAGCGCCGCGCCCTGTGAGTGTCCGGCGATCACCGGCGGGAGACGGGCCCCCGCACGGCCCGCCCCGTCCACGTCACCGTGCGCTCGCAGAGCGTCCATGATCGCTTCGATGCGATCCGCTTCGTCCTCCAGCGTGAACGAGCCACCTGGGAAGGCGTCGGACCCGCCACGCCCGATCAGATCCGGGAGGAGGAAGGTCGCCCGATCCGCCAGCCGCCGCGCGACCGCCAGCCACGAGCGTCCCTGGGCGCTCACGCCGTGGAGACACAACACCGGCGGACCCGTCCCCAGAATCCGGACCCGACACGCTCCTTCCGGGGTGTCGATGAACCGTTCTCGGAGCGTACCATTCGAGGGTCGATCTGCGGACGTGCTCACGGGCGCGAAGGTCCGCGAGAGCGCGGGTCGACGCAAGCCGTCCGGAGTCGTTTTTTTTCTTGCCGCGCCCCGACCCCGGCGGTAGCTTCGCGGCGCGGAATTCGTGAAGGATTTCACAAGCTCGCAAAGGACTCCGGCTCCTTGCTAGATCCGTATCTCGGCATACTGATTCTCGCCCTCCTCGGCGTCGTGAACGCCGCGGTGATGATGGGAATCTCACACCTCGTCGGATCGAAGCGTCCGACATCGGTGAAGGCCGCCCCGTACGAGTCGGGGATCACGCCACTCGGCACGACTCGCGAGCGTTTTTCCGTCAACTTCTACCTCGTCGCGATGCTCTTCATCGTGCTCGACATCGAGACCCTGTTCCTCATCCCGTGGGCCGCGATCTTCCGGGAACTGGGGTTTGCGGGGCTCGTGGAGATCACGGTGTTCCTGACGGTGCTGGGCGTCGGCCTGGTGTATGCCTGGCGGCGCGGAGCCCGCGAATGGGATTGAGGAGTCGTCGAACCCCGGGCTCCCACGGAGAGAGGGTCGGATGAAGCCACTGGATACACTGCCACCGGATGAGGGTCACCTGGATACGGGGATCCCCCGCAACTGGATGACGACGCGGCTCGACTACGTGGTGAACTGGGCGCGGAGGAATTCCCTCTGGCCCATGCCGTTTGGTACGGCGTGTTGCGCGATCGAGATGATGGCGGCAGCGGCCTCGAAGTACGACATCGGCCGCTTCGGAATGGAGCGGATGTCGTTCAGCCCCCGTCAGGCGGATCTGATGATCGTGGCCGGTCGGGTGACGTACAAGCTGGCGCCGGTGCTACGCAGGATCTGGGATCAGATGCCCCAGCCGAAGTGGTGCGTCTCGATGGGCGCGTGTGCGAGCTCGGGCGGGATGTTCGACAACTACACGATCGTGCAGGGGATCGACACGATCGTGCCCGTCGACGTCTATGTGCCGGGCTGTCCGCCACGTCCCGAAGGGCTGATCTACGGACTTCTGATGATCCAGGAGAAGATCAAGGGCGAGTCGATTCTGAACGCGACGCCTCGGGACGAGGCCGAGGCCGCGGTCGGCATGCCGAACCTCCCGCCGGAGACGATCGAGCTCGTCGCACAGCCGTTCGGGAACTCCACGAACCAGAATCGCGTCAGCGGTCTCGCCCCGACGTCGGCGCTTTCCCGGCCGCGCGACCGTCGTGAGCGACGCATCGAGCACAAGGACTGATCGGAAACCCGTGAGCACCCACGTCACGCAGCCGACCAGCGAGATGATCCTCGCCGAGCCTCGCGACGAATCCGGGGTCGATCGGCATCCGAGCGTTCTGGCGCTGCGCGATCGGTTCGGCGATGCGGTCCGGAGAGTGAGCGCGGATGCCATCGGGTATCCGGTGGTGTCGATCGACCCCTCGAAGAACGCCGAGATCTTGAGGTTCCTGCGACTCGACGAGGGGCAGGCGTACGACTTTCTGGCCGACCTGATGGGTGCTCATGCCGGACTCGGACTCCCTATCCAGGTCTGGTACCAGCTATGGTCGATGGAGCACGGGCGGCAGCTCCGAGTCCTCTGCGAGGTGCCGCTCGATGACCTGGAGCTGGATACGGTCACCGATCTGTGGCTGACCGCAGACTGGCTCGAACGCGAGACCTGGGACATGTACGGGGTCACGTTCCGGGGGCATCCCGATCTCCGACGCATCCTGATGCCGGAGAACTACGAGGAAGGATTCCCGCTCCGGAAGGACTTTCCGCTGCGGGGCCGATTCAGCCGATCGGAACAAGTGCGCCGCGCCCTGTCCCGAAGCCTCGAGGACGTGTACGCCATCGAGGAACTCGAGATGGTCGGGCTCGAGACATCGCGAACGGCCGACGCCGCGGACGCCGAAGAACCGCTGGATGTCCCCGCAATCGGCGATGCCGAGTGGCCGCCGATTCGGGATCTGGACCCGTCTGAATCCCCGGAGCACGTTGCGAACGAGCTCGAGGGCGCCCCAATGCTCCTCAACATGGGCCCCCAGCACCCGGCGACGCACGGCGTTCTGCGGCTCGTCCTCCAGCTCGATGGCGAGCGTGTCCGGCGGTGCATGCCGCATATCGGATACCTCCACACGGGATTCGAGAAGACCTGCGAGTTCCGCGAGTGGAACCAGGTGGTCCCGTACACGGACAGGATGGACTACCTCGCTCCGATGCTCTACAACATCGGCTATGCCGGTGCGGTGGAGACTCTGCTGAACGTCGAGATCACCGAGCGCTGCCGGGTGGTCCGCGTCATCCTCGGGGAGCTCAACAGACTGCTCGGACACCTGCTGTGGCTCGGTACCACCGCCATCGACATCGGTGCGTTCTCCGTCTTCCTGTACACGTTCCAGGAGCGCGAGCGGATATACAATCTTCACGAGGCCTATACCGGCGGTCGCATCACGACCTCGGTCACTCGGGTCGGCGGGATGTTGGCCGATCTGCCCGTCGGGTGGGTCGACGCGGCACGGGACTTCGTGAACACCTTCCCCGACACGATCGACGAAGTCGAGCGGCTGCTTTCCCGAAACGCGATCTGGCAGGGGCGCCTCATCGATATCGGTGCGCTGAGCGCCGAGGACGCCGTGAGCTTCGGGATCACGGGCCCGACACTGCGGGCGAGCGGGGTC
>JAOTZH010000261.1 GCA_029861425.1 Gemmatimonadota bacterium | reverse complement strand
TCGCAGGCCCCACCATCGTCGTCGCCCTCCAGCTCGATCTCTCGGAGAACGAGCGCCACTCGGTCGATCTCGAGGGTGTTCCCACCGTCCGACAGTACGAGGTCGAAGGCCGGCGCGAGCGAGGCGCTGGCCCCAACGGCGACCCGGACCGCCAGATTCAGCCGGCCGACGTCGTCCTGCACGCCGTTTGGACCGGTGAGATCGCTGCCACAGGCCACGAAGAAGCCCAGGGCCAGGACTGATAGAAACTTCCTGGTTGCACGCATCATGAAAACTCCGTGTGAGTGATCCGTTGGACGACCCGGGTCCAGAACCAGGGGCCTCGAGTCGAGTCTTCGCGTATCCCAAGGGCAAGGGGCCGTCCGCGCGGGGACAATCGGATAACCGTATGTCCGTCAACGAGTTGGAGACGCTGCACGTGCGGAACGAGAGGACCTGAGGTGTAGCGGTACGATACACATGCCGCACGAAGGGACGTCGAGAGGCTCCCGGTCGAGCGGGGTGTTCGGGGGATTCACGGGCTCCCCGGCTCGGCCCTTCGCCACTCCCACAGGTGAGCTCCCCAGCCCGATGGAGTGACCCGAACTCCCTCCAGTTCCGGACGAGTGACGAACGGGACGTCGAAGTACCACAGGAACGCGTAGGGGTAGTCGGCCGCGATCCGGGCGGCCGCGGCACGCCAGTGCGGAGCCGCTGCGACCGCGGTGGCCTCCGCCTGCGCACTCTCGATCGACGCACGGGTCTCCGGGCTGGAGTACGCGACCACGTTGAGGGGCAGCCCCGGATCACTCCAGAACATGGAGATGTCCGGAGCGAGCCCGACCTGCCACCCCATGAGGGCCGCTTCGTACTCGCCCGCCACCATGCGGCTCAGCAACGAGTTGAACTCCTGTGGCCGGACCGTCGCCTCGATGCCGAGACGAGCGTAGGCGTCGCGGACGAGCTCGGCGGCGTCCTCCCGCCGGTCGTTCCCGGACGGAATCGCCAGCTCGAAGGCCAGCGGCCGGCCATCGAGATCGCGAATCCCGTCGCCGTCCGAATCCACCCACCCCGCCGCGTCGAGAGCCCTCGCTGCCTCGTCCCGGTCGAGCAGCGGCTCGGCCGGCGGAGGCGATCTCAGTGGAGAGAACAGGGAGCCGTACGGGCCCCAGGCGGCCTCCGCGAACCCGATCATGTCGAGCGCGGCGATCGCCGCCTCCCGGTCGATCGCGAGCGACAACGCCCGGCGCCCCGTGACCGTCGCAAAGGCGGGATGGGCCGTCGGATTCCAGGCGATGTAGTCGTATCCGCGCTGCGGAATCGCCCCGACTCGCAAGCCTCCATCTTCGGCCTGGCGAAGCGAGCGGAACGAATTCAGCTGCGCGGCGTCTGCCGACCCCGCGCGGAGCTCCGCGAGACGCGTGGTCTCGTCCGGGACGACGCGCACGATCACGCGGTCGAGACCGGCAGCGGCTGCGCTCGCCGTGTTCCGTTCGAGCTCGATGCGATCCGCCGGATCCCAATGGCCCACGGTGAACGGGCCGCTCGACGGAAGCGGCCGCCTGACGGGAGACACGGGCATACCGCCCGTCATGAGCGATCGGTCGACATCGGCGAAGACGTGGGCGGGGAGGATCCCCACTCCGGTGTCGAACAGCATCCCCGGATACTCCCCGTCGAAGTGGAACACGACCGTCGCATCGTCCACGACGACGAGCGAGTCGATTCGCTCGGCGACCGAGCCGAGCGGGAGCGCGAGCTCGGCGTCCTGCAGAAGCTCGAACGTGAACGCGACATCCGCGCTCGTGATCGGAGTGCCGTCGGACCAGACCCGGTCCGGGTCGAGCCGATACGTCAGACTCGACCCGTCGATCTCCCAGCTCCGCGCGAGTCCAAGCGGATGATCCGGCGTGAAGACGAGCTCACCGTCGGCCCATTCGCCATAGTTGAGCCCCAGGTAGACCGCAGTGGCCAGCTCGAAGTCCAGAGCGACGGCCGCCAGCGGTGGCAGGATCGTCGTCGCTGCCGCCGCGACCGCGACGACCGCAGTGCTCGGCAGCAGGGTGCGTGGGCTCTCGGGACCACGGTCCCCGCAGCCGGCGGCGGCCAGCGCGAGCACCAGGGCGGTACTCCGGACCCTCCCCTTCACTCGGACAACCGCGCTGGACATGGACATCGGGTTCGGACGCTCCTCGCTCCGGTCAGCGGACGTCGAACGTACCGGCACGCGAAGACGCGCGCATTTCTTGCCCCCTCCGGGGCAGGCGCGCGTACCGACCCCTCAAAGCCGGGAAGCCTTTGCAGGACACCACACTAGCGAGCATTCGGCCACAATCCGGGACTCCGGGTACCGACCGGGCGGGCGCCCGTGCGGCCGCATACTGCGCCCTGGCGGCGGGAATGCTCCTGCTCTTCATGGCGATCCGCGAGTCGGATTGGGAGGCGACCCCCGGCCTCGACATGGCGCTCGAGCTCACGGCTGCCGTCGTCGCGTTGATCGCCGGCGTTCTCGCCCTGGTTCGCTACTACTCGCGAAAGAACGACACGCTGCTGCTCATCGGCTCGGCGATGATCGGTGTGTCCGTCCTCGACACGTACCACGTCCTGGTGGCGATGGGTCTGACCTTCCCACTGATGCCGGCGGACCATCAGGCTACCGAACCGTGGAGCTGGTTCGGGTCGAGAATGTTCCTCTCCCTGATGCTCTTCTGGAGCTGGACCGCTTGGCGCCGGGAGAACCGACACGGATCCCGGGATCTATCCGAGCTTCGCGTCTTCCTCGAGGTGGGGGCGATCATGGCGCTTTCGATCGCGCTCTTCGGGCTCGTCTCTCTGCCGGAGGCCGTACGTGGCGACTCGCTCGTGCCCCGGCCGTTCGAGCTTCTGCCGGGGGTGCTCTTCGTGGGCGGGGCGATCGGGTACCTGTCCAAGGGCAATTGGAAGAACCGACCGTTCGAGGTCTGGCTCATTCCCGCGCTTCTCGTCTCGGCCGCCGTGCAGTTTCTCTTCATTCCCTTCAGCACGTCTCCAAACGATGCGTTCGCCGCCGTCTCGGACATCCTCAAGCTCGTGAGCTACGGGTTCATCCTGATCGGTCTGATCGCGAGCATGTATGGGCTGTACCGCCGGCTCGAGCGTTCCGCGCTGCTGATCGAGCACAGCAACGAGGCGCTCCGAAACGAAATCGATGACCGACGGTCGGCCGAGAACGACGCCAGGACGAGCGAGGAGAAGTACAGGAACATCCTCGAGACGATCCAGGAAGGGTATTTCGAGGTCGACCTCGCCGGGAACTTCGTCTTCTGGAACGAATCGCTGGTCCAGCTTCTCGGATACCGCCGGGAGCGGATGGCCGGCCTCAATT
>JAOTZH010000007.1 GCA_029861425.1 Gemmatimonadota bacterium | reverse complement strand
CTGCTTCAGCAATACGTACGCTGGCTGACCAGCTTCCTGACCGGCGATTTCGGGTTCAGCTTCTCCCGCCTGCGGCCAGTCAGCGAGGTTCTTGGGGAGGCCCTGCCGAACACCCTGTGGCTCGGTGGCGCGTCGCTCGTGGTGATCTTCACGGTCGGGTGTGCCGTCGGAGTGATCCAGGCCGTGCGTCAGTACACTCGAACGGATCACGTCCTGACGTTCTTCGCCCTCTTTCTCTACTCGGTCCCGACGTTCTGGCTGGGGGTCATGCTGGTCATGTGGGCGTCTTCGGACGCGTGGCTCGCCGCAGCCCTGCCGATCTCCGGAATGCAGAGCCTCGACTACGAGACCCTGGGGCTGTGGAGTCGCATCGTCGATCGCGCGCGGCACCTCGTCCTGCCGACGGTCACGCTCGGGCTGGGGTCAGCGGCCGCCGTCGCGAGGTACATGCGCGCACAGACGCTCGAGACGCTGGATCAGGACTATGTCCGGACGGCCCGCGCGAAGGGGTTGAGCGAGCGTCGCGTGATCCTCGCTCACGCGGTGCGGAACGCCCTCCTTCCGATCATCAGCCTCGTCGGCCTGTTTCTTCCGCTCCTTTTCGGCGGTGCCGTGGTCGTCGAGTACATCTTCTCCTGGCCCGGCATGGGACGGCTGATGTACGACGCCATCCTGGCACGCGACTATCCGCTCGTGATGGCCGCGAGCTTCCTGTTCGCCGCACTGGTGATCATCGCGAACCTCGTCGCGGACGTGCTGTACGCAGTGGCCGACCCGCGGATCCGCTACCGATGAATGCCACGTGGATCGACCGGGCGCTCCCCGGCGCGCGCGGTCTGAGCTCGCGCCCACTACGGTCGGGCCTGCTACTCGCAGTCTGGGTCGGTCTTTGGGCGCTGGCGATCTTCCGGATCGACCGAATCCTGGCCACCCCGGCATCGGGTGCGCCCGACCACTGGATCGCCCTTCTCGCCCTGGTCGGTTCGATCGTGGGGCTTGCGCGGTTCGCGCCATCCCGCCCCGAGGGAGACCCCGGCGCGCCCCTCGAGACGTCCGGCCAGTGGGGCCTCGCCTGGCGGACCTTCCGGAGACACCGGACCGCGATGCTCGGGCTGTGGCTCGTCGCAGGCCTCGCACTGGTCGCGCTGCTCACGCCCTACATCGCGCCCTTCGACCCGGCCCTCCAGGGCGACGACATCGTGGCGACCCGCTTCCAGCCCCCTTCGTTCGAGCATCCCATGGGCACGGACCGGTTCGGCCGCGACGTGTTCAGCCGGGTTCTCTACGGGGGCCGCGTGAGCCTCGGCATCGGCGGCCTCGCCGTCGCGATCGCGGTGACTCTCGGGTCGCTGGTGGGAGCCGTTTCGGGGTATCTGCGCGGCTGGGTGGACGCCCTGTCGATGCGCACCGTCGACCTCCTCCTGAGCTTCCCCCGTCTGGTTCTCCTGATCACGATCGTCGCGCTGGTTCAGCCTTCGGTCCTGATCATCACCCTCGTGCTCGGTCTCACCGGCTGGATGGGCACATCGCGCCTCGTTCGCGGCGAGGTGCTCTCGTTGCGGGAGCGGGAGTTCGTACAGGCCGCGAAGGCTCTGGGGTTCGGTGCTCCACGCATCCTGCTGAGACATATCCTCCCGAACGTCGCGAGCCCGATCATCGTGGCCGCGACGCTCGGGATCGGGAACACGATTCTCGTGGAGGCGTCGCTGAGCTTCCTGGGTTTGGGCGTGCCGCCCCCTGCGCCCAGCTGGGGCCTGATGGTGGCCGCGGGCAAGGACGTGATGCTGGACGCCCCATGGATCGCGCTCTTCCCGGGACTCGCGATCGTGGTCACGGTGATGAGCTTCAATCTGGTGGGCGACGGCCTGCGGGACGCCCTCGACCCGAGATCCACAACGGGGCTCGCGCCATGACCGGATCTCGCCTCGCATGACCGGACAACCGCTGCTTCGGGTTCGCGACCTCGCGGTCCACTTCGCTTCCGAGACCGCTCGAGTCGCTCGCGCGGTGGACGGAGTGTCGTTCGAGCTCCACGCGGGGGAGACCCTGGCGCTCGTGGGGGAATCCGGGTGTGGGAAGTCGCTGACCGCCCTTTCACTGGTTCGCCTGGTGGACGAGCCGCCGGCCCGGACGACAACAGGGTCGAGCATCCAGCTCCACGGAGAAGAGCTCGTAGGCGCCGAACCCGCGCGGCTGCGGAGAATCCGAGGTGGTGAGGTGGGCTTCGTCTTCCAGGAGCCCATGACCTCCCTCAATCCGGTTCATCGGGTGGGTCGACAGATCGAAGAGGCGATTCTGGCGCATGACTCCGTCCCGCGCGCCACGGCCACCGCGAGGACCCTGGACCTCCTGTCGCGCGTCGGGCTTCCAGAGCCGGACACGGCTGCCCGCGCGTACCCGCACGAGCTATCGGGCGGCATGCGCCAACGGGCCCTGATCGCGATGGCGATCTCCTGCGGCCCCTCGGTGCTCGTCGCCGATGAACCGACCACGGCACTGGACGTCACGGTGCAGGCGCAGATCCTGGACCTCCTCGCATCGCTCCGCGACGAGACGGGCATGGCGCTCCTCCTCATCTCCCACGATCTGGCGGTGGTCGCAAATGTCGCCGACCGCGTGGCGGTCATGTATGGCGGGCGAATCGTGGAAACGGGTCCTGCGCGACGAGTGCTCACCACGCCCGCCCACCCGTATACCGAGGGCCTGCTGCGAGCCGTCCCGACGATCGACGACCCGCGGGGTCCACTCGCCGTGATCCCCGGCCGGGTGCCTTCGCCCACCGACTGGCCGAGCGGGTGCCGTTTTCACCCGCGCTGTCCGTATGCCTGGGACCGGTGTGCTGGAGAAGAGCCGCCGCTGGACGGCGGGCTGCGGTGTTGGCTGGCCAGCGAGCCCGATCGCCGTGGCTCGACCGGATACGCGCTGGTCACCCGATGACGACCGACCGGCCCAGCCTCAGGGCAGAGGGGGTCACGCGCAGGTTCGGTGGGGCGAAGGGCACCCTCGCGGTCGATGCCGTCTCGATCGAGGTGCGTCCCGGGGAAACCCTGGCGCTGGTCGGCGAGTCGGGCAGCGGCAAGACGACGCTCGGTCGTCTGCTGGTGGGGCTCGAGGCGCCCGACGCCGGAGCCGTCACGTACGGGGAGACCGCGCTCGCGCGCATGACACGAAGTGACCTGGTCGCGTTTCGGCGAGAGGTCCAGATCGTCTTTCAGGATCCCTACGCCTCGCTCAACCCGAGGCTGACTGTTCGATCGACGCTGGCCGAGGTGCTGTCCGTCCACCGCATCGCCCATGGCTTCGACGCGGAAGATCGCATCGCTGGTCTCCTGGAGCGCGTCGGTCTCGATCCGGCGTCGGCGGACCGCTATCCGCACGAGTTCTCCGGAGGGCAGCGACAGCGGATCGGCGTCGCCCGCGCACTCGCCGTCGAGCCTTCGATCATCATTGCCGACGAGCCTGTCTCGGCCCTGGACGTGTCCGTGCAGGCGAAGATCCTCGCACTGCTCATCGATCTCCAGGCCGACCTCGGGCTCGGGTACCTCTTCATCTCCCACGATCTCGCCGTGGTGCGGCGGGTGGCCGACCGGGTGGCCGTCATGCGGGCCGGCCGGCTCGTGGAAACGGGGGCGGCGGACGCCGTATACGACACGCCGTCCGACGACTACACGCAGGCGCTTCTCGCCGCGGTTCCCACCCTTCCGACGGCGACTTGACGGCCCCACAGGCCCCGTCTAGCTTGGTCCGGCCCGACCCCAGACGCGGTGTAGCGCGACGGGGACGGGCTTTGAAGGATGCCATGTAAACCAGACCTTGGAGGGCCACTTGATCGCTTCGACACTCTGGGCGCTGCTTCAACAGACGCCGCAGTTGGGCGAGGGCCAGTCCCTTCGGTTGGACGAGATCTGGGAGGCGGGGGGGTTCATGATGTGGCCGCTCGGGACGTGTCTCGCGATCGGCCTTCTCATCATCGCGTGGAAAGTCGTCGACCTGCAGTTGAAGGGTGGCAAGAACAAGAAGCTACTTCGTGAAGTCGACGAAGTGATCGCACAGGGCCGTCTGGACGAGGCGCTCGCCATGTGCAACGACTCGGGCGCTCCGGCGGCCAACGTCCTGAAAGCCGGTCTCGCCCGGTATCAGGAAGGCACCGAGCGTGCCATGCAAGCGATCGAGAACGCCGGCGCCATCGAGGTCGCGGGGCTCGAGCGCGGCCTGGTCTGGCTGGCGACGCTATCGAACGTCGCGCCGCTGCTCGGCTTCCTCGGTACGGTGATCGGGATGATCATGGCCTTCCAGGCGATCGAGATCGCCGGCGAGGTCGAGGCCACGCTGGTCGCGGGCGGGATCAAGGTTGCCCTGATCACGACTGCGGCGGGTCTCACGATCGCGATTCCGATCAACATCTTCCATAACTACTTCGTCACGCGGATCGACCGAATCGTGATCGACATGGAGGAGAGTGCCCAGCGCCTGATCGATGCTCTGCACGAGCGTCAGGCACGAGCGGGTGCGGTCGCCGGCTGAGCCACCGACCCCAGCGGCGCTCGACGAGCGCCGAAGCGAAGCGATCTCCGACGGCCCGCCCACATGGCGGGCCGTCGGCGTTTGAGGCAGGAGCCGAATCCGGCGCGGGCTCTCACGTCGTCCGCGACCCCCCCCGGCAACGTGCCTTTCGACTCCGGTTGCCAATCGGCTACTCCATCCCCGAGTTTTCAGTACTGAACCGTTACGGAACCCGCTGCGGCGCCTGATCGCGAGGCGGGCTTCTTCCCGAGACAGGAGGCTGACATGGGTCTGCGACTTCGCCGACTCGGTCGCGTTGCGGGCACCATGCTCGCGCTCGCGCTTATCTTCGCGTTTCCCACCGAGACCCTGGCCCAGAACGGCGGCATCGCCGGAATCGTGCGGGACCAGGCGACGGCCGCCCCGCTCGGCGCCGTTCGGGTGGAGGTGGTGAGCTCGGGCGGAGCGGTCGTGGCCAGCGGGATCAGCGGACCCGCCGGAACGTTCCGTCTGAACGAGGTCCCGGCCGGCACGTACACGGTACGATTCACCGCACCGGGGTGGGCCACCTCGACGCTGACTAATCAGACGGTGACCGCGGGACAGGTCACCTCCGTCTCGGGGACGATGGGGCAGCAGAGCTATGAGTTGAATCCCCTCACCGTCACGGCCTCGAAGACCGAGGAGAAGGTCCTCGACGCGCCGGCATCGGTCGAGGTCGTCCGACCGCTCGACATTCAGGAGCGGCCGGCTACCACGATCGTCGAGCACGTGAAGGGGCGGACGGCGGTCGACGTGATCAACACCGGTGTGCAGGGCAGCTACGTGGTGATCCGCGGCTTCAACAACATCTTCTCGGGCGCGACGCTCACGATGACGGACAACCGTATCGCGAGTGTCCCGTCCATCCGCGCGAACATCTCGCACTTCAATCCGACCACCAACCTCGACATGGACAAGGTGGAGGTCGTGCTGGGACCGGGATCGGCCCTCTACGGCCCGAACGCGGCGAACGGCGTGATCCACACCATCACGCGATCGCCGATCGACGATCCGGGTGCGAGCTTCTCGCTCGCCGGGGGACTCCGCCAGCAGCAGTCCTCGGCCGGCATCGACTCTAACGACGAGGGGCTCTTCCACGGGGAGGGGCGCATCGCCTACAAGACCAGCGAAAAGTTCGGCTTCAAGGTCTCGGGGCAGTACTTCGACGCCACGGAGTACCTCTTCGTCGATCCGATCGAGGCCGAGCAGCAGGGGATCGCGAACGCGTGCATCGCCGCGGACTACAGTCTGAACGAACCGGCCTGCATCAATTTCGCTCAGGGGCTCGACCTCACGAACCCGGCGGACCAGGAGCTCCTGCGGCAGAGCGTCGACAACGTGTCCGGCGGCCGGAACAACAGCCTCCAGCGCTGGACCGTCGATGCGCGAGCCGATTTTCGGCCGAACGAGGACACGGACATCATCCTGTCCTACGGCCATAACGAGTCGATGAGCTCAATCGACCTGACCGGGGTCGGCGCCGGCCAGGTGGTCAACTGGGGCTCCGATTACGTCCAGGGCCGGCTTCTCTACAAGAGCTTCTTCGCCCAGGCGTTCTTCAACCAGAACAGCAACGACGAGACCTATCTGCTGAGAAGCGGGCGGCCGCTGCTCGACAAGTCGAACCAGTTCGTCACACAGCTTCAGAACAGCAGCCGGATCGGGGATCGGCAGCGCCTGATCTACGGGGCCGATCTCCTGATCACGACGCCCCGGTCGGAAGGCACGATCAACGGACAGTTCGAGGACGACGATCGGACCACCGAGATCGGCGGATACGCGCAGTGGGAGTACGCGTTGAGCCCGAAGGTCGACCTGGTGGCGGCGGCGAGGTTCGACACACACTCGAGGCTCGAGGACCCCGTGTTCTCGCCCCGCGCGGCCATCGTCTACAAGCCCGATCTCGCGAACACGTTCCGCGCCACGTTCAACCGGGCGTTCTCGACGCCCAACACCCTGAACATGTTCCTCGACATCTCGAGCGGCACCCTGCCGCTCGGCGGCCCCTTCCAGTACGACGTGAGGGCGACGGGGAGCAGCGAAGTGGGTCACCTCTTCATGCGGGACGCGGGCGGCCGCGCGATGCACATGTCCCCGTTCGCGCCGTTGCTCGGCGCGTCGAAGCGCGATTTTCTGCCCACCACCACGCCCCAGCTCTGGGCCGAGGCGGTCGCCGCCGTGAGCGCCGGGGACCCGCTGGCAGGGATCCCGCTCGGCCTCGTCGCCGCGCCGACGGAGGCGCAGGTGGGGATCCTCGCCCTGACGCTCGATCCGAGCCTCTCGCCCGGGGATCCGGCGACCGCCGAATGTCCGGCGCCTCCGTTCTGCTTCACCCCGGGCGGAGTCGACGGAGTCGAAGACATTCCGCGGCTCAAGCCGACCATCACGAACACGCTCGAGGGCGGGTACAAGGGTCTGGTCGGAAGCCGGCTACTGCTCGGCGTGAACGCATGGTGGAGCCACATCACCGACTACGTGTCGGCGCTCCAGGTGTCGACGCCGAACGTGTTCCTGAACGGCGCGCAGGTCGGACAGTACCTCGTGCCCCAGTACCTGGGGCTCGTGGGGACCGTGTTCCCCGATGCCGCGACGGCGACGGCTGCGGCCACGGCGACCGCGGGCGCGATCGCCCAGCTGCCGCTCGGGGTCATCACGCCGGAGAGCGTCGGTGGAACCGAGCCGGCGCTGGCCCTCGTGTACCGCAATCTGGGAAGCCTCGATGTCTTCGGTGCGGAGCTCGCGGCGACGTTCATCCTGAGCGACATCTTCGAGTTGTCGGGGAACCTCGCGCTCGTCGACAAGAACGAGTTCACGACGACGGGTGACAATCCCGAGATCGTGCCGCTCAACGCTCCGACCTGGAAGACGAACGCCGCGTTCCTCTACCGAAACCCGAATGCCGGTTGGAACGCGAACGTCAGGTTCCGGTCCCAGAGCGGGTTCCCGGCCAACTCCGGCGTGTACATCGGGGATGTCGACGGATTCACCGTGTTCGACGCGGGAGCGGGCTGGAGGCTTCCCGGCATGCGTGACCTGTGGCTCCAGCTGGACGTCATGAACCTGTTCGACAACCAGTATGCGAGCTACGTCGGCACGCCGACCATCGGTCGTATGATCATGGCGCGCGTGCGCTGGGACTCGGGCCCCTTCTAGCTCGGAAAGCCGCCGCCGAAAAAGTGGCGGCGAGGACGCCGGGGGTCGAACTTGAGAGACGGCCCGTCGACATGGGTCGGCGGGCCGTTCGTCATCGGGGCGGCGGGATGTGGAAGGGGAGCCTGTGAAGTCGTATGCCAGCGGCCGTCCTGGACGGCCACGGGAGGCCGAGCACATGGGACGGACGATCCGTCTGATCTGCCTCGCCGCGCTTGCGGCGATCGTCGCCCGACCCGCGGCGGCTCAGGACCCCGATAGCCTGCGTTCGATCGCGCCGCCCGCCTCGGCCGACGGGGGCACCGGCGGACGCACGGACGCCGCGGTCGTGTCTCGCGTGAGAGCCCTCCTCGAAGCCGACATGCCGGTCACGGCGAGCCGAACTCTCGCACGAGAGCTCTCGCTCGGCGTGATCGAGGGGTTCGATGCGGTGATCCTCGCGGCTCGGGCGCATGCGGCGCAGCGATCCTGGGCCACGGTGAGGCGCTTGCTCGTCGGTCGCGACTGGACCGATCCAGAGCTCGAGGCCGAGGCGCTGCTGCTCCTGGCCCGAGCGTACCGCGGACTCGACAGCGCGGCCCGGGCGGTCGAGACCTACGAGGCGTACCTGGCCGGAGCTCCCGACCCGGTCCCGGCGGTCGTCAGGGTCGACTTCGCCCGTGCGCTGCTGGGTGCCGACCGTCCCGCCGCCGCGGCCGCCGAGCTGGCTCTCGCGGCCACCGACCACCCCGACATCGCTCGCTGGGCGAAGCTCTCCCGGCTGAACTCTCTCGTTCGGGCGCGGGATACGGCCACCTATGCTCTGGCCGACACGCTGGCGCGCACGCCCCTCGTTCCGGCCGACTCCGCGTGGCGGGCGGCGGCCGAGCTCGCGTTCGCGCTGGGGCAGCCCGAACGCGGCCTCGCCTTCGCGCGGAAGGCGAGCGACGGCGTCTGGCGGCTGCTGGCCGAGGACCACATCGCCCCGCATCTGATGGCGATCGGCGACACGGCCGGCGCGACTTCGGCATATCGTGTGGTGATCCGGCGGGGCCGGGCGAGCTCAGCGACCGGCGAGGCCCTGCTGGCGCTCGACGGCTCGTGGCAGACGCTTCGCGATGTCGGAGAGTCCGACGCTCGCTCCGGTCGTCCCGGACGCGCCGCACGCCACCTGGCGGCCGCTCTCGAGCGGGCCCCCGTGCGCGATCAACCCGGGATTGCCCAGTCGCTCGCGCAGGCCCATCGCGCGCTGGGTGATCACGCGCGGGCGCTCGAGGCGGTCGGTCCCTGGCTGGACCAGCGGCCCGCGTCCGCCGAGCAGCAGGCAACGCTCTGGCTGATCGCGGCCCGATCGTACGCTTCCCTGGGAGAACGAAGCGCCGCCAGCAACGCCTACGACCGCGCGGCTTCCGGCTCGGGGAGCGACGCGGCCCAGGCCGCCTATCTGATCGCCGACAGCCACCACGATGCCGATCGGCTCACGGCGGCGCGCGCGGCGTACGAGCATTCACACAGCCGGTTCCCGTCGTCGAGCTTCGGTTCGAGGTCGCTGGAGCGCCTGGCGCTTCTGGACTATCACGAGGGCAGGTTCGGCGAGGCACGTTCGTTGCTCGAGCTCTACCGGCGTCGATACCCCGAGGGGACCTGGTCCCAGGGAGCGCTGTACTGGATCGGGAAGACGCACGAGGCGCAGGGGGACTCCGCGTCGGCTGCCTCCTTCTATGCGCAGACCCTCGCCTACAACCCGCTCGACTACTACGCGATCCTGGCCGGCCGCCGGATCGATCGGGACCACTGGGAGCTGATGAACCTGCGGGAGTCATCCTCGCTTCCTGATCTCGCTCCGGTGTACGCGACGACGCTCGACCGCATGAACCACCTGCGGGATCTGGGTTGGGTGTGGAGAGCACGGTGGGAGTACCGAGCCGTTCGCGAGAGGGGTCCGCGCGACTGGCAGCAGGTCCTCGCGTTCGCGAACGCCCTCAACGCAAATGGCTGGACCCAGGAGGGGATCGCAGAGGGTTGGCGGGCGAAGTCGAGGCACTCTGGCTGGACTCGACCGCTCCTGAGGGCGATTTACCCGCTGCCCTTCCCCGAAGCGCTGGCGCATGCCGCAGCGGAACGAGGTCTGTCTCCGCACTTCGTGGCCGGCCTGTCGCGACGGGAGTCGCTGTTCGACCCCGAGATCCGATCCGTGGCGAACGCGATCGGTCTCATGCAGCTCCTTCCGGCAACGGCCCGCGACGTCGCGCCACGGGCGGGTCTTCCTGAATACGACCGGTCCCAGCTCACCGTCCCGCAGGTGAACCTGCTTCTCGGGACCCGCTACCTCGCCGATGTGCTCGGGCGGTTCGGCGGGCGTCCCAACGCCGGGATGATCTCCTACAACGCGGGCCCGCACCGGTTCGTCCGCTGGCGCGAATTCCCCGAGTTCCAGGACGACGAGACCCTCGTGGAGCGCATCCCGTTCCGCGAGACTCGCGAGTATGTCAGGGCCGTGACAGAGCTTACCAAGATCTACGAGTTTCTCTATCCGGAGCTGGGTTCGACCGTCCCCTGAACGATCTCGATCGCTTCGAGCCGCCCCCCGGACGCCTTCCAAGAGCTCGCTCAACGCCCGAATTCGTCGTACGGAACCCGTCGCACACGCCATAACAGGCCTGCAACAGGTGGCTCCGTTGACGGCTCCGAACACGGCTCGTAGCATAGAATCGACTCAGCGCCGAAACGGGGAATAGCCCGCCCGGGACCCCCCATTTTCGGCAGTTTTCTCGTCTCGAGCAGTGCGCAGGGGAGGCAGGATGCCACAAGGTCGCGTGAAGTGGTTCAACGACGCCAAAGGGTACGGCTTCATCGAGCAGCCCGACGGCGGTGCCGACGTGTTCGTGCATTACTCGTCCATCGAAATGGACGGGTACAAGACACTCGCCGAGGGGATGGAGGTCGAGTACGACTTCACCCAGGGCGACAAGGGTCTTCATGCCGTCAAGGTGACGAAGCCGGCCTGACCCGACCTTCCGGCGCCCCGCCCGACCAGGCGGGGCGCTCTTCCCGCACCTGCCGGCTGGCCGGACAGCCGTTCCCTCCCCACGTTTCAGCCATGCCCCGAATCGCCACGTGAACGCGCCCCCTTCAGATCGTCGCACCCTGTTCCTGCTCGACGGATACGCGCTGATGTACCGCGCGTTTTTCGCCATGATCAGCCGCCCGCTCACCACGTCGAGCGGAGAGAACACGTCGGCCCCGTACGGGATCGCCCGGTTTCTCATGCGGCTCACATCCGATTACCAACCGGACTATATCGGGGTCGTTTTCGATGCCGGCGACAGCCAGCGTGGCGAGCTCCTCCCCGAATACAAGGCGACGCGGGAGCGCATGCCGGACGAGCTCAGGGCCTCGCTCGTGCGCTGTCGCGAGATCTTCGAGGCCTTTCGGGTGCCGGTTCTCGAGGCGCCCGGGTGGGAAGCGGACGACGTCATCGGGACACTCGCCACCCAGGCGGCCGGGGCCGGGCTGCGCACCGTCGTCGTGTCTGGCGACAAGGACTTCCACCAGCTGGTCGATGAGCACACCCTGCTGCTGAACCCGGGTCGTGGCGGTCCGGCGGGCGTCGATCAGGAGTGGGTGACGCTCGAGAACGCCGAGGAGCGGCTTGGGGTCCCACCAAACCGCGTCACCGACTACCTCGCGCTCCTGGGCGACAGCTCCGACAACGTCCCGGGCGTGCCCGGGATCGGGAAGAAGACCGCTCCCGATCTGATCCGGAAATTCGGGGACCTCGAATCTCTGCTGGCACGCGCGGAGGAGGTGACGGGCACCCGGGCTCGAAACGCGCTGCTCGAGCACGCCGACAGCGCCCGGCTGTCCAAGCAGCTCGTTACCATCCGCATGGACGCGCCGGCCGTTCTGGACCTCGATCAGCTGGCCGCGGAACCGATCGATTACGACCGCGCGCTCGAGGTGTTTCGGGAGCTCGAGTTCCACAATCTCGTTCGGGACCTCGAGACCTCCGGCGCGGGTGGGCCGAAGGAGGTGTTCGAGCCGGAGTGCCGGCTCGTCGCCGACATCGACGGTCTGGCGGCCGCGCTCGACGAGATGTCCTCTGCCACTCGTCTCGGGCTCTGGGTCGTTCACGGCGGGGCGCCGACCGGCCACGCCCTGGTCGGTCTGGGTCTGAGCGATCGGCCCGACCGCGCCTGGTACCTGTCGTTCGGGCATCGTCCGCCGGACATCGCGCGCGACGCCGACGGCAACCCTACGCTCATGTTCGAGGTGGTGGAGGCGCCCAACCTGCCGCCGCTCGAATCCGGCGCCTCGGGCGCCATGCAGCGACTCGTGTCGTTGCTCGAGGGTCCGGTACCCAAAATCGGACACGATCTCAAGGGAGTCTCACAGGCCCTGCACGGACAGGGGATTGGCCTGGGTGCCATCACATTCGACACCGAGCTCGCGTCATACTGTCTGGACCCTGCCGCCCGGGACCGAAGCCTGGACGTGCTGGCCCCGGACAAGCTCGGCGCGGAGCTCGTGTCGCGGACGTTGGTCACCGGAGCCGGCCGCACCGCGACTCCGATCGAGGAGACGGACGCCGAGATCGCGATGACCTACGCCGCGCCCCGTGCGGCCGTGGCGCTGCCACTCGCCGATGCGGAGGACGAGGAGCTCGAACGGGTCGGCATGCGAGCGCTTTGCCGCGAGGTCGAGCTCCCGCTCATCCCGGTGCTGGCGTCCATGGAGCGGGCAGGTGTGGCGATCGACCTCGACTTCTTCGCCATGCTCGCCGAGCGCTTCGAGCGAGAGATTCGCCTCGTGCGTGAGGAGATCCACAAGATTGCGGGCGAGGAGGTGAACCTCCGTTCGGTCCCGCAGCTCCGGACCCTCCTGTTCGAGAAGCTCGAGCTCCCCATCATCAAGAAGACCAAGACAGGCCCGTCGACAGACGAAAGCGTCCTGGAGGAGCTGGCCGCTCAGGGGCACGAGATCCCGAGGCTCATCCTCGAGCACCGCGAGCTGGACAAGCTCGATGGCACCTACGTGCGCAAGCTTCCCGGCCTCGTGGACGAGAACTCGCGCATTCACACCCGATATCACCAGACAGGCGCCGTGACGGGCCGTCTGTCATCGTCGGACCCGAACCTCCAGAACATCCCGATCCGATCTGTCCTCGGGCGGGAGATCCGGAAGGGGTTCGTCCCGGCGCCCGGACACATGTTCGTCGCCGCCGACTACTCGCAGGTCGAGCTTCGGGTGATGGCGCACCTGTCGGGTGACGAGGCCTTCGTGGAGGCGTTCCGGGCGGACCGCGACATTCACCGCGAGACGGCCGCGAGGATCTTCGGGATCGAGCCCGACGACGTGACGGGCGCGATGCGCGAGCAGGCGAAGACGATCAACTTCGCCACGATCTACGGGCAGGGGCCGTTCGCGCTGGCGGCGCAGCTCGGCATCAGCCGCGACGAGGCCAGGGAGTTCATCGAGCAGTACTTCGAGCGGTTTTCGGGGGTGGCGGCCTACCTCGACGAGATGAAGGAGACGGCCCGTACCCGGGGCTACGTCGAGACACTTATCGGACGCAGGCGCTACATCCCCGAGATCCGATCGAAGAACCCCGGGCAGCGAGGATTCGGCGAGCGCACCGCGACGAACTCGCCGATCCAGGGGACGGCCGCGGATATCATCAAGCTCTCTATGATCAGCCTGCACGACCGGCTGGCCGAGACCGGCACCCGCATGCTCCTGCAGGTACACGACGAGCTCCTCTTCGAGGCGCCCGAGGACGAGATCGAGGCCGTGTCGGCCCTAGTTACAGAGGAGATGGAGGGTGCGATCGAGCTCGACGTGCCGCTCAAGGTTGATCTCGGAACAGGCGCAAGCTGGTACGACTGCAAATTCGACCACTGATCGCCGCGGGAGGCCCGCTGAAGCACGCCGCTCCAATCGCCCTCTTGCTATCGGTTCTTGCCGGCTCGGCCGACGTCCGAGCCCAGACGCCGGATAGCGATGGCACCTCAGCCGGCACCGTCGTTGCGAGCGCGCTCGTGGGGGGGTACTCCGGAGCGATCCTGGGGGCGGCGGGCGCGATCATTCCCTGCAGCCAGACATACGAGGGACCCTACTGCGTTCGCGCGGGCGCGGTCCTCTCCGGGGCCGTCGGCGTCGTGAGCGCGGTTCTCATCGGCGTGAAGGACACTGAACAGATCAACGATCGATTCGCGGGTGCGGGCATAGGGTTCTTCGCTGGCGGTGGAGCGGCCCTGGCGCTGAGCACGTTCATTCAGCGCTTCGAGCCACGGGATGCGCTCGCCGTCGGCTTGGTGGGAGGCGCGATCGGCGCTTCGCCGGTCGGCGCCGCGATCGGTCTCGGGGTGGGTTCGGCCGTCGGATTCGTGCTGTGGCGAACCGTCCCCGGATTCGAGATGCCGGATGCCCTCGGTGCGGCCCTGGCGGGTCTGGCTCTGGGCGGGCTCACGGACTGGGCGATCTCGGCGCTCCATGCGGAGCGGCCCGCCCCCGCCCAGGTTTTCTCGCTCACGGTGGCGGTTCCATGAACGGCACGAGCCGGTTGGCACGAGCCCGGGCTGCGGTCGGATCCATGATCGTGGTCACCTTGGGGGCCGTCGTCATCGCGGGCTGCGTCCCGTCCCACACGGTCTCCCGATCGGTAACCGCCGGCCGTACCTGTCCGGAGATGACCGACCAGCGGGGTTTGGCAGAGATCTCGTGGTACCGTCCGGAGCACGAAGGCGACGCCCGTCAGCTCGAGCGCTGGTGTCTGACCGTCGGGGCTCCGGTCTTCGTGCCCGAGCCCACAGCCGGGCGGCCGGAGGAGCACCTGCCGACCGAGGAGAACCCGGCCCCGCTGCTGATCTCGACGTGGAATCCCAACGCCGGCGCGGGAGAGATGCTTCGCTTCCTCGGGGACGAGTTGGGCCACGCGTGCGACGATCCCTCGACATCGTCGGACCGTCACTTCGTGTTGCTGCTCCAGGAGGCGCTTCGGCGGGGCGCCGATATCCCGAACCCACCGGTGGGAGACCCCGCGATTCCCGCCACGGTCGTCGAGTCCGACCGCCCCACTCCGCGTCTCGACGTCGTCGAGGTCGCGCGGCGCTGCGGCCTGTCTCTGTTCTACGCGGCTGCGGCCCGCAACGGACCCGACGTCCGGGATGGCCTGCGGGAGGAGAAAGGGAACGCGATTCTCTCCACGCTGCCACTCTCCGACCCGGCGGTCGTCGAACTTCCCTTCGAGGGGGCCCGACGGATCAGTGTCGTCGCGACCCTCACCGCCCCGGGTGGCGCGACATTGCGCGTCGCGAGCGTCCACTTTCTCAGCACGGCACGTCCGTGGCGGATCCTGACGACGGGCAACGCGTCCCGCTACCGTGAGGCGTCCGGTCTTCTGGACGCGCTGCGCACCATCGAGTCCGAGCAGGGGGAGATCCCGGCGATTGCCGCGGGAGACCTGAACACGTGGTCTCAACGGGAGACCGCGCTGCGGCACCTGCGGACCTACTTTCGAGACTCCCCGCCCCCGCTCGAGCAGCCCACGAGGGGAGGCTTCCCGACCGACCACATCCTGTTCCGCGGGACGGGCTCCCCGGCCGAGCGAGTCGTCACGGGGTCGTATGCGCGCGTCGAGGGCACCTACAACTCGGACCATCACCCCCTGATCGCCCGGCTCCGTCTGAGGTGAACCCCGTGGGGTCATTTGCTACGCGGACCAGGCTCCGACCTCAGGCTCCCCCGCGGCGTGCAGGTCATCCGGAGAGCCCCTGTACCACAGTGCGGCCGCCCCGCATATTCGCTATCCACGCCCGCAAGAAGTCCCGAGAGGGCCGGCGGCGGGCGTCTCGGAACCCCGATTCCCCCGAGAGGCACGCGGCCTGACCAGAGTGAGTTAGCGAACTCTCCGGTGAGAGTTCGACCAGATTCCGACATACTACCGGAGGAAACCCGATGAGAAGGACCCGCAAAGCGGCGTTGCCAGCAATATTGCTGGGGACGTTCGCCTGCGCCCCCGTTTCCGAGGGGCCGGCGCCCGAGTCCGAGCCGGAGTTCGGCGGGACGATCGCCCGCGCGTACGAGGATTCCGAGGAATGGTGGGCCGATCCGATCCGGCCGAACGAGGACGCGCCGAACGTCATCATCTTCCTTCTCGATGACGTCGGGTTCGCCCAGGTACAGAGCTTCGGAGGCCTGATCGAGACCCCGAACATCGACCGGCTGGCCGAGAACGGCCTCCGGTTCAACAACTTCCACACCACCGCCCTGTGCTCGCCGTCGCGCGCGAGCCTGATGGCCGGGCGATACCCGCACTCGATCGGCCTCGGGAGCCACGCGCTCACGGCGATGGGATTCCCGGGCTACAACGCGATCATGCCGGCTTCGGCGAAGTCGGTCGCGAACTACCTCAAGGAGGCGGGATACGTCAATTACGCGCTCGGAAAGTGGGACCACACACCGCTTTACGAGGTATCGCAGGTCGGACCGTTCGACCGCTGGCCGAGCGGGGAAGGGTTCCAGCACGCCTATACGTTCATGGCGGCCGACGTCCACCAGTTCGTGCCCGTAATGTGGAACGACCACAGCCCCGAGCCGTACCGGAGTTCGGAGCATCTGGACAAAGATCTGGCGGACCGGGCCATCGAGTGGATTACCGGTCACAAATCGCTCCGGCCGGAGGACCCGTTCATGATGCTCTGGGCCTCGGGCTCGATGCACTCCCCCCACCACGCGCCGCGCGAATACATCGAGAAGTACCAGGGCGCGTTCGACATGGGGTGGGATGTCGCCCGGGAGCAGATTCTCCAGAACCAGATGGCGTTGGGTGTCGTTCCGCCGAATACCGAGCTCACCGAGCGAATAGATGTGATCCCCGCATGGGACTCGCTGACCGACGACGAGCGGCGGCTCTATGCCCGCCAGATGGAGGTCTTCGCCGCGCAGATGGATCATGTCGACCACCAGATCGGTCGGGTGGTCGCCGAGCTCGATAGGGTCGGCGAGCTGGAGAACACCCTGATCTTCGTCACCGCCGACAACGGTGCGAGTGGGGAGGGCGGTCTCGCCGGAACCTTCAACGAGACCTACGTCCTGAACGGTCTTCAGACGCCGTTCGACGCGAATCTTCGCCAGTACGACGCCTGGGGCGACGCCACGACGTACCCTCATTATCACGCTGGCTGGGCGATGGCCGGCAACACGCCGTTCCGGTACTTCAAACAAACCGAGCACCGTGGCGGGCAGCACGACGCACTCGTCGTTCACTGGCCGAACGGAATCCAGGCTCGCGGCGAGGTGCGTGACCAGTATCACCACATCTCGGACATCGCTCCGACGATCCTCGAGGCGGCGGGTGTCGAAGTGCCCGAGGTATACCACGGCGTGGCACAGCAACCGATGGACGGCACGTCGATGCTCTACGCCTTCGACGACGCGGACGCGCCAAATCGAAAGGAGCGCCAGTATTACGAGATGTTCGGGAACCGCGCGATCTGGGTCGATGGATGGAAGGCAGTCACTCTCCACGCGAACCGGATGCCCTGGGAGCTGAACGTCACCTTGCCATTCGACCAGGATGAGTGGGAACTCTACCACGTCGCGGAGGACTTCTCCGAAGCGCACAACGTCGCTGCCGAGAACCCGGAGAAGCTCGAGGAGCTCATCCAGATCTTCGATGAGGAGGCCTGGAAGTACAACGTATACCCGCTGTACGACGACATGGTCGACCGGATCGGAAAGCAGCAGAACCGCCTGTTCGGCGATCAGACGGAGTTCGTCTACTATGCGCCCGGTGCGGTCCGCATCGCCGAAAAGGCATCCGCCCCGGTCAAGGACCGATCACACACGATCACCACGACGATCGACCTGGACGGCGGCGAGGAGGGTGTCATCGTCGCGGTGGGCGGCATGACCGGCGGGTTCAGCATGTTCATCCAGAACGACCGACTGGTGTTCGACTACAACTTCCTCGACGGCGTGCACTACGTGATGGAATCGCCGCCACTTCCGACCGGCGAGACAGAGCTCAGGTTCAACTTCACACGGAGCGGGGACTTCGCGGGGACCGGCGAGCTGTTCGTGAACGGCGAGAAGGTGGGTGAAGTCGACATGCCGGCGATGCATATCAGCACCTACTCGCTCGCCGAGACATTCGACGTGGGTCGGGACACGGGCACGCAGGTTTCGCGTCGCTACACGGATCCGTTCCCCTTCGACGGGGTCCTCGACCGGGTGACGATCACCCTGAATGACTGACCACCGACACCTCGTGCCTTGAAGACCAGCGCGACTCCGGGGCGCCCGCGGGCGTCCCGGGTCCGAAGGAGTTGGTGTCGTGCTGGGAGCGCGCACAGATTGCTTTCCAAGTTGGCAGAATCGAAAAGGGAGGCACCCATGCCGAAGGCGTGCGTGAAAGTTCAGGGGATGCGGTGGTTCGTCGCGGCCCTCGCGTTCCTCATGGCCAGCGGCTGGATCACGGATGCGCGGGCTCAGGAACACGAAGCCGAAGAGGGTCACCATCGCCCGAACGCGCTGGGCGTCTTCTTCGGGGCGGCGACTCACCTCGCTACCGACGAGCACGAAGCGGAAACCGGTTTCGCGATCGGGATCGAGTACACCCGGTCCCTGACGGATCGCCTCAAGGCCGGAGCGCTCGCCGAATGGGCGTCGACCGAGCGGTCGCGCGACTTCGTGTTTCTGATCCCGTTTCTGTATCGGACAGTCGGCGAGCTCTTCCTGGTGGTCGGTCCGGGCATCGAGCTCGTATCTGGCGAACATGAAGAGCCGGCTGAAGTGGAGTTCCTCGCGCGTTTCGGCGCGGTATACGAGATCGAGCTAGGGCGCCTCGTCCTCGGTCCGCAGTTCAACGCCGATGTCGCCGGCGGGAAGTGGACGCTGGTCTACGGAACGACGGTAGGGGTCGCTTTCTAGGATTGGAATGCTAGCCTCGAAGAGCGGTCTTCCCGCCCCGGCAGTGCGGCGGACGTGCGCGGCACTCGCGCTCTGCGCCGCCTGCGGACCGTCCAATCCTCCCGAGCCCACCTTCACGGGCGGCGCCGTTTGCGCGGAGTGCCACACGCCGGAGGCGGACGCATGGGCAGGGTCGCACCACGACCTGGCCATGGACGCCGCGACCGATTCGACCGTGCTTGGCGACTTCGACGACGACCGCTTCGTATCGGCCCGGGGTGACACGACCGTCTTTCTCAGAGACGGCGACTCGTACCGAGTCCGCACCCGCGGCCCGGATGGCGAGCCCGTCGAGTACGCCGTGCCCTATGTATTCGGGTTCGACCCGCTCCAGCAGTACCTGATCGCGTTCCCGAACGGGCGTTTCCAGTCGTTCAACATCGCCTGGGACAGTCGGCCGGAGGCCGAGGGTGGACAGCGCTGGTTCGACCTGTACGCGGACGATCCGCCGGCCCCCGGCGAGGCGCTGCACTGGGCTGGCCGGGACCAGGTCTGGAACTACCAGTGTGCGGAGTGTCACTCGACGGATCTCCAGCGCAACTACGACGCGGCGACAGACAGCTACTCCACTACCTGGTCCGAGATCGACGTGTCGTGCGAGGCCTGCCACGGCCCGGGGTCGGAGCACGTGCGACAGGCGGAAGCGCTCGAGCCTTCCGACGACGGGGCGATCCTGTCCCTCCACGTCTCGGAGACGTCCGACTGGCAGTTCCCGCCCGGCGAGACGGTTGCACTTCGGGACGGAGGCACCGACGTGAGCCCGCAGGTCGAGGCATGCGCGCGTTGCCATTCGCGCCGGGGGGCGATCGCGTCGGAGTACCAGCATGGCCGACCGGCCCTCGAGACCCACCGCGTGGCGCTGCTGGACGAGGGCCTCTATCACGCCGATGGACAGATCGAAGAAGAGGTGTACGTATACGGCTCGTTCCTGCAGAGCCGGATGTACCGCGCGGGTGTCACGTGCACGGACTGCCACGACCCGCACACCGCCCGCGCGATCGCCCCGGGCAACGCGCTCTGCGCACGGTGTCACCTCGCCTCGGCGTACGACACGCCGGAGCACCATTTCCATGAGATGGGGTCCTCCGGCGCCGAGTGCGTAGAGTGCCACATGCCGTCGACGACCTACATGGTCGTCGACCCCCGGCGGGACCACTCGCTGCAGGTGCCGCGGCCCTCGGCCGCCGCCGCGATCGGGGCGCCCGACGCGTGCACGCGCTGCCACAGCGATCGCACGCAGGAATGGGCGGCAAACGAGATCGCGGGGCGTTACCCGCCCGATGCCCCTGCCGGCCACGTGGCGCGGACGATGTACGCCGTGCGGCAAGGCGATCCCCGTGCGGCAGCGGACCTGGCGACGATCGTGACCGACACGGCTGAGTCCGACATCGTCCGGGGGTCTGCCGCCTCGTTCCTCGGACGACTTCCGAGCCCCGATACCGACCGCGCACTCCGGGCGGCGCTGCGCGATGCGGCTCCCCTGGTCCGGCTCGGCGCGCTCGGCTCACTGGCCGGACCGGTGATCGAGACACACTGGCGCTTCGCGTACCCCCTTCTCGATGACTCGGTACGCGCGGTGCGTCTCGAGGCGGGACGACGACTCGCGGCAGTTCCGCCGGGAGTGCCCGACCCAGAGCAGACGGCCGCGATCGAGGCCGGCGTAGCCGAGTTCGTGACAGCGCAGCTCGTGAATGCGGAGCGCCCGGAGGCGCACCTCAACATCGCCGCGGTAAGAGCGGCCCGTGGCTCGGCACCCGAAGCACTCGAGGCTCTGGAGACCGCGCGCAGCCTCGATCCGTCGTTTCTCCCGGTGTACGTGAACCTCGCCGACCTGTATCGGGCGGTGGGAGACGAAGCCCGGTCGGCCGCTGCGTTACGCCAGGGGCTCGAGATGGCCCCCGATGACCCCGCCCTGATGCACGCGCTCGGACTGGCCGAGATCCGCGCGGGCAGGACCGGGGCAGCTGTCGACCTGCTTCGGAGGGCCGCCGATTCCGAGCCGGACAACCCCCGCTACGCCTACGTGTACGCGATCGGCCTCAATTCGTCCGGTCAGACGGAGACCGCCGTTTCGACCCTTGAGGCGGCGCTTCGGCGGTCGCCCTACGATCGAGACATCCTCTTCGGACTCGCGACCATAAGCCGAGACGCCGGCCGCACCGATGAGGCTTTGCGGTACGCCCGGAGGATTGCGGCACTCTGGCCGTCGGACCCGGCTTCGTCGCAACTCGTCACGGAGATCTCGGAGATTCGCAGATAAGCGGGTGATCAGCCCGCGAGGTACCGCGGCCGGCATTGTGGCACGGTCGGCGGAGGTCGTATTCTCGCCCGGCATACCTGGGACCCCGATACAGGAACCACACCACGTGCACGCAACCGATCGCTGGCGCGCCATGAGAACTCTCGCACGAAGGCTACTGAGGACAGCTACGGCCGTCACCCTGCTCGCACTGGCGGCACGGCCGGCGGTCCTCGCCGCTCAGGACCAGCGCGCCGTACCCACCCCGCGCCAGGTCTCGCTTCTGATCTACGTGATCGATCTGGTCGCTGTAGACGGGGCCGCGCAGACCTTCTCCGCCGATGTATTTCTGGCCGCCCGTTGGAACGACCCCTCCCTGGCAGATCCCGGTGGTGGAGTCCGGACGTTCAGCAGTAGTGAGGTCTGGACGCCCGCTATTGTCGTGGTGAACGATCGAGGCGCCTCGAGCTCGCTCGATGACCAGGTACAGGTGGATGCCGAGGGAAACGCGCAGCTCACCAGGCGCTTGACCGGCGACTTCTCCGTGCCACTCGATTTGCGGAAATTCCCTCAGGACCGACAGCACCTCGCCATCTGGGTGATCGCTCCTCCGCTCGGCGGCGAGCTCATCGAGCTCACCCCGGACCGCACGGCGACCATACTCAGAGGTGACGAGTTCTCGATCAGCGACTGGCACCTCGGGCCTCTCACGATCGAGTCGCGCGAATACACCGACACGCCGAATGCCGCTCCCGTCTCCGGTGTCGCTCTCACGATCGAGGTGTCGCGGAAACAGGGGTACTACCTGGTGCAGATCCTCCTGCCGCTCTGCGCGATCGTGCTCATGGCCGGCGTCGTTTACTGGGTCGACCCGACGGTCGTGGCGACGCGAGTCGGCGTCGTCGTCACCACGATGCTCACATTGATCGCCTACCGGTTCATGCTCGGCGGGCTCGTCCCGAGACTCTCGTACCTGACACGCCTCGACTGGTTCATGCTCTTCTCGACCTTGCTCGTCCTGGTGACCATGATCGCGATGGGTGCCACGAGCTATCTGATCAGAGCAGGGAAGGAAGAGGCCGTGGCACGGATCGACCGGCTCGGTCGGATCGGCGTCCCCGCTACACTGGTGATCGTCACCCTGCTGATCTGGGTGTTCTGATCACCGATCGACATCGCTCGGGCTAAAGCGCAGCCAGTCCTAGACGACGTCGTCAAGCAGGAAGAGATCGGTCAGGAGCGCCCGAATGTGTAGTGAGGCGTTCAGGTTGTCGATCATCTCCGAAGGGATCACGTCCTGGGCGGTCACCAGGTGGACGGCCGCGGCCGCTCGCGCCGCATCGGCGGATGTGATGTCGGTTACCGCCCGGTAGAGGTCCGCCGGCTCCAGCCCCTCCGTCTCGATGATCGAGTCGAGGTCGGCGGCGAGCGCGTCGAGCGCCCCGCCCATCTGCCCGAGAAACTCGCGCAACTGCGCGCCGACTTTCGAGGCTTCGTCGCTCTGCGCGCCCTGCGCTGCGTACGCGAGAAAGAACTCGTAGCCTTTCTCGATCGCCTCGATGTGGGCCTTCAGATGTTCCCGGTTCAAGCGGGCGCCACCGCTTCGGGGTCCCCCTGAGCGTCCGTCCCGCCGGAACCGCTCGGGGCGGCGACCGGCTTGGCCTCTCCCTCCAGGAGCCACTTATCGGGGTCGTAGTACGTCAGGTACTCCTCGCGGGTGATCCAGCCCTTGATCATCGAGCGGGTCATCCAGCGCTTCTCGGGCCGGATCGCGAAGTAGATATGGGCGATCACCAGGGTGATCAGGCCGACGCCGCAGAGCCCGTGAAGGACGAACACCAGCCCCCACGTCGAGTCGGAGAGGAAGTACGGGTTGCTGGCCCAGAACCAGGTGTCGATGCGGAACATCATCAGGAGGCCCGTGATGATGACGCCGATCCCGGTGATCGAAGCCGCGTGGTGGAACATGCGCTGGTCGTTGTGATACTTCGCCATTCGAGGGTGCGGGACCTTATCGCGGCTGAAGAACCGACCCACCGCCGTCTTCATCTCGCCGAGCTCCCGACCGCCGATCCAGACGGCTCGCCAGTCCTGACGGAAGAACGAATCGTAGATGTGCCACAGGACCAGAAGCGTGAGCGCGACGCCCGCGATCCAGTGGATCGTCACCCAGGCGAACTGGATGCCCACGAGCGGGAAGAACGCGGTGACGAGCAGCGTGAGCATCGAGGCGGCCATCAGCCAGTGGTACGTCCGCGAGGACCTGGAGTGACGCTCGACCTTGTCGGGCACGGGTGCCGCTCCGGCCGGTCCCGGCGTCATCCCCTTCTTGCCGCCCGTGGCACCGACGTAGACGGCGTGTACGACCACGAACGCGACGCCCGCGAGCAGCGCGGCCCAGATGAGCCACCAGGCGACCCCGAGCAGGATGTTCTCCCCCCACGGATTGGCCGCGGTTCGGAGGATCTCCATCAGGCTTCACCCCGCACGGCACGACGCACGAGGTTCCGCGTGAGCGGCAGCTTGAAGTCGTTGTGCCGCAGAGGTCGGGAACCTCGGATCGCCAGCTCACCGGCGGCGTCGATGGTTCCGTCGCTCAGGGGCTGGCCCCGAACGATGTTCTCGACGTCCGTGAGTCTCACGGGTGTCGGGGCCACGCCGTTCACCGCGATCCGCGCCCGCTCGATCGTCCCGCCGGACACGAACATCGCGGACGCCACGCTGGCGAGAGCCCAGTCCCACGACTGGCGGTCACGGACCTTCTCCCAGTAGAACCGCGCGCCGGCCCAGTCGCCCGGAATCCGGATGGACACGAGCAGTTCGCCAGGCTCGATGACGGTCATTCTCTGGATGTCGATCGCCGGACCGACGAAGAAGTCCTCGGCATCGACGATCCGCTCGCCACTCGACCCGCGGATCACCATCTGCGCGTCGAGCGCGATCAGCGCCGGTGCCGTGTCGGAGCCGTTGACCGCCACGCAGCGGCTCTGTCCCATCACCGCATGCTCGCGGTTCATCGACTTCGGCGTTCCGGCGTAGCAGATGTTTCCGCCCGCCCGGTAGCAGGGCCAGCCGCCCCGGTAATACCAGCAGCGCGTGTCCTGAATCAGGTTTCCGCCGAGGGTGCCTTGATTGCGGATCTGCGGGGTGGCCACCTGAGAGGCCGCGTCGGACAGCACCGCGAAGTTGTCGATGATGTCCGCGTGTCGGGCGACCTCCGCGAGTGGAGTGAGCGCCCCGATCTCCAGACCGCCAGTGCCACCGTTGATGCCCTTCAGCTCGGACACCGAACCCAGCTCCACGACCGCTTCGGGCCGCTTGATCCGGTCCTTGAACCAGTCCAGGCTGTCCAGCCCTCCGGCGAGGACCCACGCCTCGCCGCGGCCGTACCTGTCGAGAATCTCGATCGCCTCGTCCACGCTCGTCGGCTGGAATAGCTCGAAGGCGGGAATCATGTCGCGAATGACTGCCATCGTTCCGCCTCCCCTAGCTGTGGATTTCCAGTGGACGGTGCGGCTGGGCCCTGCCAGCCAGCTCCGCGAGGATCACGTCCGTCGTGAGCGGGATCCGGCAGAGGCATTTTCCACCCAGCGCATCCGCGATCGCGGACGTCACCGCGGCCGACCCGGCGCCGACCGGCGGTTCGCCGATCCCCTTTGCCCCGACGGGCGTTTGGGGATCGGGCTCTTCGACCGCGACCCAGTCCATCTGTAGCGGAACGTCCAGGATGCCAGGTGGTCTCGCCGTGTAGAGACGGTGTGCGAACGGCACGCCCCACGTCGGGTCGAACACCCACTTCTGGCTGCGGGCCTGACCGAATCCCTGAATCGCGCCGCCGTGCAACTGCGCACCGAGGCTCCGCGGGTGTACGACCGTTCCGCAGTCCGTCGACGCCAGATAATCGACGATCCTCACGTCGCCGGTCTCGACATCGAGCTCGACCTCGGCGAACCCGACGACGAACGACCACGTCGCTCCCTCGTGCGAGTAGTTGTCCCTGGCCACACCCATCAGGCCCTGACCGGCGAGCGCCGTCGCCGAGGGGACCGTATCGCCGTGGAGGTCCTCGGGGAGCTCCTGGCCGGAGTACTTTCCGCCGAGCTCGATGGCCCGTTCGGCCGCACGGGCAAAGCTCATCCCGCGCCCGGGGCTGGAGCTGGCGAACACTCGTCCGCCGCCGACGTCATAGGAGGCGGGAGACCCCCCGAGATCGATCGCCGCGATCTCCTGGAGCTTCTGCTTCATGTCCATCCCCGCGGCGTGGTTCGCGCGGGTGTGGGCGTGTGTCGTCTGGCTGCCGGCCTGCACCGAGCTTCTCGGCAGGTGCTGGGACGAGTCGCCCCAGATGATCGCGCACCGATCCCACTCGAGACCGAGGACATCCGCTGCGGCGCGACCGGTGTCGGCCATCGAGTGGGTACCGAGGTTCCCGATGCCCTGGTGGATGTGAAGAACTCCGTCGGGACGGAGGACCAGCAGCCCATCGAACCCGGAGGACCCGCCGACGAACGGGCTGAGCCCGATCCCGACCCCCGTAACCTTCGTGCCGTTTCGCTCACCGGAGCGAGTCTTCCGGCCGTCCCAGTCGAAGCGCTCGGCTCCAATGTCGAAGGCCTCGCGGACGAACGCGCTCGTGAGCCGTCCCCGATTGGCGCCGAACTCGGCGTCGTGGTCGGGAGCGTTCAACTTCCGGATCTCGAGCCGGTCGATGCCCAGCTCGCGCGCGGCCTTGTCGACGATCGGTTCGAGCATCGCGACGATCTGCGCGCCACCGGGGGCACGTTGCGCCGACCTCGGTGGCGTGTTCGTGTAGACCGTGAGCCCACGGAACCGCATGGCATCGGGCTGGTACATCAGGTCCGCCACGCCGGCCGCCGTCAGATGATCGCCCGATCGGCCATAGGGGCCGTGATCCTGGACGATGTACAGATCGATCGCTGTCATCTTTCCGTCGCTCCGGAACCCCATCTTCGTCCAGGCCTGGAATCCCGGCCGACCGCGCCCGATGTAGTTCTCTTCGTAGCGGGTAATCCGGAGCATCACCGGTCGTCCCACCTTCTGTGACAGCAGGGCGGTCACGACGTAGATGGGCGCGCCGGCGATCTTGGAGCCGAAGCCCCCGCCGCAGTACTGGCCCACGAATACGACGTCGGACGGGTCGAGACCCAGCTGGCCGGCGATCGCGCCGTGTGTCCGCTGAGTGCTCTGCGTCGAAGCGTAGATGTGGAGCTTCCCGTTGTCCCAGTACGCCATCGAGCTCCGCGGCTCCATGGGGTGATGGGTCAGCGACTGGTGGACCATCGTGTCCTCGAGGACGAGGTCCGCCGCCGAGAACGCCGGGTCGAGCTCGCCGTGCGTCCATTCGTCCGTGTGCTCGCCCATCGGCAGCTTGCCCTCATCGAGCGAGGCGAAGTCCGCTTCGGTCCACTTGAGTTCCTGGACCGTCATGCGGTTCCGTCCCTCCTCGTCCTCGGCGAGCCGGGGCACGTTGCCTTCGAGTCGCGCGTTCGGACCACCCGGACGCAGGCTGTCGAGCGGGTCGATCGCGAACGGAAGCGGCTCGAAGTCGACCTCGATCGCCTCAATGGCCTCCGCGGCCGTCGTCTCGTCCACGGCGGCCACAGCGAGCACCGGCTCGCCCACGTACATGGGCTCGTCGGTGAGCGCCCGTTCGGGTGCCAGCCCGCGGCCTTCCGGAAGGTCCTCCGCGCGGAGGATGCCCAGCACTCCGGGCATGGCGAGCGCCCGGCTAGCGTCGACGCTCCGCACTCGCGCGTGCGGCATCGGGCTCAGAAGAAGCTTGGCGAAGACCATCCCGTCCGCTCGGAAGTCTTCGGCAAATTTGGCGCGGCCCGTCACCTTGGCGACGAGATCCGGCGGGATGATGTCCTGACCGATCAGTGCCATCTTTCGCTCTCCCCCTTAGACGGTGCGTTGCCGGGCGTACTCGGCGGCCCGCATCGCGGAGTTGAGGATCTTGTTGTAGTCGCCGCAGCGGCAGAGGTTACCGGAGAGCGCGACGGCCGCTTCTTCACGCGTAGGATTCGGGTTCTCGTTCAGCATGGCGACCATGCTCATGATGAAGCCCGGGGCGCAGAACGCGCACTGGAAGCCACCTTCTTCGACCACCCCCTGCTGTACCGGGTGGAGCGTCCCATCGGGTCTCTCGAGGCCCTCGATCGTCGTGACCTCGCGCGCCAGCACGGTGTGGGTCAACACCGAACAGCCGTAGTGGCTGATGCCATCGATCAGCACGGTGCAGGCGCCGCACTCCGCCCGATCGCAACCGAGCTTGGTGCCCGTCAACCCCAGCTTGTATCGGAGCGTCATCGCGAGCGTCTCCTGGGGAAACACATCGACCGAGCGTTCCGACCCGTTGACGTTCAGCGTGACGAGCCGCGGGAAGCTCGACTTGACCACCGTCCCGGCGAGCGCGTTCGACGCGCGGAACAGGTAGTTCGAGGAGGAAACCGCGGCTCCGGCGGCGACCACGCCCTTGATGAAGCTTCTTCGGGACGGGCCTGAGGAAGGAGTGAGAGTGATCTCTGCAGCACTCATGAGAGCCCTCAACGTGGGGAGATCGGCGTGCGCCCCCCTGCGGGACGCAATAACCCGTCTGGAATCCTTGCATCCGGGCCGGCGGCTGACAAGGCGCGGGTCCGCCAGCCACCCGGGGGAAGTGCGCCCTAGAGGACGTTCCAGAACAGCGGGTTGATCGTCAGGAAGAGGGTCCAGTCACCCGCCAGAGCGTCGTCCGGTCCGGCGCTTCCGATCCCCCTGGCGACTTCGATTCGAAGGAGGTCGTAGAGGACGCCGAAGCCGCCGCCGAGCGACCCGCGCACCACCTCGGTGTCCCCGACTCCGAAGCGCTCGGCCGCCGCCGCTCCCGCGAGCACGGATTCGGCCCAACCCACGGCGCCAATCGCCCGAATCGTGACCCAGGGCCAGGCGAGCGATCGGGAGATCTCGCCTCGCCAGAGGGCCACTCGATCGCCGCCCCAGCTGCGAAAGTCGAACCCGGGCAGGGTGCCCCGCCCGCCGAGCAGGAACAGCCGCTGCGCCGGGAGGGTGCCGCCGGCCGCTCCCAGCGCCAGCTCGCTCGACCAGGCCCAGGGGCCGCCGAGCCGGTCGCGCTTCGCGAGCAACGACAAGACAGCACGCGAGTACCCGAAGTCGCCGATCGCGGCCGTCGCCCCTTCCGCATCGAGACCGAGCGACCAGCGCGCCCCGATCGCGGCCCCGAGACGCACATCCGCCGTGAAGTCGAGGGAGACCAGTGTCCCATCGTCGATCTCCCTGACTTCTCGGAGCCCCCGACCGGCCGCGAAGATCGACTCGGCGACGAGAAAGCCGGAGGTCTGCCGCGCGACCGCGAGACCCGCCTCGAAGTCGACACCGCCGTCGGTTCCGAACGACACCCGTCCCCCGTCCTCGAAGTACGGGTCCGAGTAGTCCTCCCCTTCGACCACCAGGCCGACCGACTGTCCGACACCCGAAGCGACGGCAAACCACCCGACGTCCGCGTAACGGTGTCCGAAGCCTACCAGCTCCGCTCTCCAGTCCCCGAATCGCCGGTCGAACGAAAGCGTCGCTGTCGCCTGTTCCGCGCCGGCCGCGTAGCCGAGCCAACCGGCGACAGATGACGCCTCGTCCAGACGAACCTTCGCCCCGCCACCGACAAGCGCCCCCTCTGCCCGACGGAGCCTCAGGCCGGACGAGGCGTTCGGAAGAGAGAACTGCAGTCGCTGGTCCCGTTCGAGCGACCACGGCTGAACCAGCGATCGTGCGTTCCGCACGGCGAGGTCCAGCTCCTCATCGGAACGCTCGCCCGCCTTGAGCGGGCCACCGTAGAGCGGCGATTCCCACCACGGAAAGGCCGCGAGCCGGTCGGGCGGGAGGGTCGCGACGCGGTGCCCGGGCGCGATCCTCCACTCTTCCGCAGGATCCAGGTCGTAGTCCTGCACGACCAGCCTCGTCCGGATCACGCTCTCGAGCGGAAAGTCCAACCACCTGACGGAGCGGGTGATCTCGACGTGCTGCTCGGCCGGCAGCCAGTATCGGCCCTCCCAGAGCGCCGATCTGAGATCGAGCGTGATTCTCTCCAGCTCGGGGTCCCGGTACGCCGAGGCGGTGAACGTCAGCGCCATCCTGGCGATCGCGCCGGTCTCCCGATCCACGAACACCGAACCCACCACACCGGGCCGGGCCTCGTTGCGCGGCCGTACGTCGAGCCGGTATACCCGCGACGTCCGGTCCCGGATTCGGATCTCGAGCGAGTCCGCCAGCCGGTACTGGTACTCCTCTCCCGCGCCGCGGGAAGCCGGGTGAACGACCCCCCAGACCTCGTCGCCGTCTCCGAGAATGATGCGGTCGCCGAAGTTGTCTAGCACCAGACTCAGGTGGTCGATGTGGTAGCGAATCTTCGTCGGAAGCCTGACCTCGTGACGACGACCCACGATCGTCTGGATCGCGTTTTGCGGCGCGTGCCACCGTATTTGAAGCGCCACCTGGTCCGCCCGGACCACCTCGCGCTCTCCCATGAAGTCGCCCAGGAAGTAGATGTGTCCCTGGGCGGTGGCCTCGAACCGGGACAGCGCGGTGTCAGCGAACGCGTGCTCCCGAGCCTGGATCGCACGATCCACGATGGCGAGGGTCGTCGGGGTGTCCCACGCGTCGTCCTGCGCCGCGGCGATGGCGGGTGCGCAGATCGCAGCCGCAGCCGCGGCGACGAAGGCTCGGGAGATCGTTCGGGTCGTCGGGTTCACCTTCAGGAGTACCGACCGCGGAGGGCGTCGTTCCGTCGTGCCGGACGGACGATCAGCTGAAGAGGTCCTCCTGCGGATCGGCTTCGTCCCCGGCATCGACGACTCCGCGGAGCCGTCGAATCCAGTATTCCGCGTCGAAAGAGCCTTCGTTCTGAAGCATGCGGCGTAGGACGGGCGACAGATCGCGAAGCGCCTCGACCAGGTCCTCCGCGATCGAGCCGATCTCGGCGGCGCGCACCTCGTTGGGCATCGAGGCCATGTCCTGCAGAATCGAGCCTTCGGATCGTGAGGCGATGATCGGCTCTTCGAGCGTAGACGTATAGACGGCCGTCCGCCGCCCGGGTCCCCGTTCCTCCTCGATGCGAACGAGCCCGAGAATCTCGTCCGAACGCCAGTACTTCGCGTAGCCGAGATGGATCATCCGGTCGCGTCGAATCTCCACGATGCCTCCACCGATCAGCCGAAATCTCTCCCCTCCCATCTCCACGCCGACCCTGCCCGGAACCTCTCCGACGGGCCGGTCGCGCGTCAAGCTCCCGCGAGTTGATTGCTGGTTGACTCGCCGGGCGACCATGTTGCACGCCCCATGACGAGAGCCAGAACGATCCGTGACCCCCTCTGGGGGAACATCCGCGTCGAAGCCGACGCGGCGGCGATCCTCGACTCCGCCGAGTTCCAGCGGTTGCGGGGAGTAAAGCAGCTGGGATTCGCGCACTTCGTGTACCCCGGAGCCGTTCACTCGCGTTTTCTGCACGCCCTGGGCGTGTATCATCTGGTGACCCGGGCGATCGGATCACTCAGGGGCCATGGCGCCCTCGAGATGCTGAGCGCCGAGGAGCGTACGGCGCTGCCGCTCATCCGCCTCGCCGCCTTGCTCCATGATGTCGGGCACTATCCGTTTTCCCATGCGATGGAGGAACTCGGGCCCGACTCGATCCCCGGACATCACGAAGAGGTGGCCGCACGGTTTCTCGAGGCAGACGCGATCCGGCACGTCCTGGACGGCTACGGCGAGCGCTCCATAGCGGCGATCGGTCAGATCATTCGCGGTGAGTCGTCGCACCCGCTGCAGGGGCTGGTCGCCGGATCCCTGGATCTGGACAAGATCGACTACCTCCGACGGGATTCGTTCTTTTGCGGGGTCCCCTACGGCGCGGTGGATGTCGACCGCATGGTCGACTCGTTGACCCTGGCGCGCGAGGGCGAAGACCGACCCTACGAGATCGCCGTGACCGAGAAGGGCCTCAGTGCGCTCGAGACCCTCCTGTTCTCGAAGTACCAGATGTTTCGAAACGTCTACTGGCACCATGCGGTGCGGGCGGCGACAGTCGTCTTTCGCAGGCTGATCGAAACCGCCCTGCGGAACGGCCTTCTGGCCACGGAAGATCTCGCCGGCCCCACCGATGAGGAGCTTCTGGCGATGATCGGCCATCGCATAGAACGCACGGCGGGAAGCGAACCCCACCCCGGGTCCACCATCGATCGTGTAAGGACACTGCTCTCGGCTCTCACCCACCGACGCTTGCCGAAGCGTGTGATCGAGCTATTCGGCGACTCGTTGCCCCAGCGCGTCGGGGCATGGACGTCCGATCGAGACGATGTCGTTGTCGCGGTGGAGGACCGACTCGCGGCGGATTGGGGGCTCGCCCCTGGTTCCGTGGTGCTCGACTACCCCAGCAAACCGGGGATGATGGACCTGAACCTCCTGCTGGTGCGCCGCGACGGCGGCGTTCAGCGGCTTACGGAACGGGGCGCTCGCGGTCTGATCGATCTCCCGAGACTCGGGAAGGCGCTCAACCACTCCGCTCGTGTGCTGAGAGTCTTCGCCGCGGGCGACGTCGAGACTCGAGATCCGGCGCCGCTCCTCGAGCTGATCGAGTCGTCACCGGCGGAAGTGGAGCGCCGTTTGGAATCGCCCGACCCGCTGCTGCCTTAGTCCGAGCCGGCCTCAGCCGCGTCGATTACGATGGCGGTGACGTTGTCGTACCCGCCCGCCTCGTTGGCGGCCTCGATCAGGTCCGCGACGAGCTCTTCCGCGGCGGTTTCTCCGATCAGGAACTCACGGATCTCCGACTCCGGCAGCATCGACATCAGGCCGTCCGACGCCAACACGAACCGGTCCCCCTCCCGCGCCTCGCCCTCGAAGAGGTCGACGTGGACATGCGGGTTGGTGCCCAGTGCCCTCGTGAGAAGGCTCGACCGGGGGTGCAGGCGCGCCTCTTCGTCGGACAGCCTTCCCTGGTTCACGAGCTCCTGAACGTAGGTGTGGTCCTCCGTGATCTGGTGGACATCACCATCGCGAACGAGATACGCGCGGCTATCCCCGACATGCCCCACGAGCCACCAGCCGTCGTTCGAAAGCAGGAGGGCGGTCGTCGTCGTACCCATGCCGGAACGCTCGGGGTGGCTCTGACCTTCGATCAGGATCACCTGGTTCGCGTCGGCGATGGCGAGTCGAAGCCGTTCGCGGGCCACGTTGATCGGAGATTCGCGCGGGAGCAGTGCCACGCCTTCCGTGGCGCAACGGACCGCCAGCTGGCTCGCGACCTCCCCCGCGGCGTGGCCTCCCATGCCGTCGGCGACGATGAAGAGCCCGGGTGGGCTGTCGGCGCCGAACGAGTCCTCGTTCTGCGTGCGGACCCTGCCGACGTTCGAATCGGCGAAGTACCGCCATTTAATAGAAGGGGTCAACAGGCCCGCGTCCGTTGCCTACGTCATGTCGTCCCGCGCCCCCCGATTCAGTGATCGGGGACCACGCGAGTATGCGTCCGAACAACCTCGTCCCGCCGAGATGCGCGGACAAGTGGGGCCGTATCGGAGCCCGGGACGGGCGTCTTGGGGGTCCCTCGGATATTTGCGGTGCCCGGAACCCCCATCTAGCTTGCCGAAACCGGACGGAACCCGAGCTAGCGAGCACGGTCACGGCCCTGAGTGATCACATCAAACGGTCGTAGGTCGAAGGACCCGGCGGATCGGATGATGACCTCCCTCGATATCTATCTCGAGGAGCTGAGCCGGTATCCCCTGTTATCGCCCGAGGAAGAGCAGTCGGCCGCCCGGAAAGCCCGCTCCGGCAGCCAGGACGACCTCGACGTTCTCGTTCGATCCAACCTCCGTTTCGTCATCTCCGTCGCCAAGAAATACCAGAACCGCGGGATCGGGTTTCTCGACCTGATCCAGGAGGGAAACGTCGGGCTGATCACGGCGGCCCGGAAGTTCGATCCCGATCAGGGGGTGAAGTTCATCAGCTACGCGGTGTGGTGGATTCGACAGGCGATCCTCGCCGCGCTCGCCAAACAGGGGCGCTCCGTTCGTCTGCCGCTCAACCGCGCAACCGAGCTGGCCCGCGTGGTTCGGGTGCGAGCGGAGCTGCGTCAGAAGACCAACCGCGAGCCCTCGGTGAGAGAGATCGCGGAGCTCGCCGACCTCACGCCGGCAACCGTGGAGATGCTCCAGACGTTGACGGTCGCCGAGCTCAGACTCGACGCACCGGTCGGCGACTCGGAAGACAGCCACGTCGCGGAGAGGTTTCTCAGCGACGAATCGGGCCTCGAGGAAGGGGTCGAGGCACTGCTGCTCAAGCAGCATATTGCCGATGCCCTGCGGAGCCTGCGGCCGAGAGATGCGCGCGTCGTCAGGCTCTACTACGGACTACAGGGTGAGCAATCTCACACGCTCGAGCAGATCGGCGGACTGCTGGGCGTCACGCGTGAGCGCGTTCGGCAGCTGCGCGATCGTGCCCTGCGGGAGCTCAAAGAAGGCGAAAAAGGCGGCGCGCTGGCGAGCTTCGCCGCCTGAAACGGCGCGTCGCCACGGTCCCTAGCGGAGATCCAGTCGGTCCACCGTCGGGCAGGTCGCGGGTTCCGTCCACGACACTTCACGGTCCTCGCCTTCAGCAATGACGCTGAAGGCCAGACGGACGCTCGCGGCGTCATAGCGTCGAACGACGTCGAGGCGGTAGTCGCCGATCGTGATCCAGTCTACGTAAGCGAACGCCTCCTTGTCTGCGCGATCGCTATACCGGCGGACCTCTTCCCAGACTGGAATGAACCCGCGCGTCGGCTCGAAGCGCGCCATGAAGAAGAGCGACGCCGCCTGATCCCCGGGGGGGCCGACGGCCAGCGAGTCCGCCACCATCCAGGTGGCAGCCATCCCCGCGAGCGTGTCGCCCGGGAGCGCGATCGGCGTGACGGACTGGAGTCGCGCGAGGAACGCGCGGTCGCCGCCGATTAACCGCTCCGCCAACACCGGGCCGGCGACGCTCATGGAATTGGTCGCTCCGACCGGCGCGACCCGGGACGCGTCGTCGAATCCGCTGACTCCTCGCGGCACGGCGAACGCCACGCGCGGTACGTCCTGTCCGGGAACGAGAAGCGCGCGTCCCGTCGCGATCGAGGGGCACCCCGCCACCGGTCCCTCGGCGGGTGCACCAACGATCAGCGAGCCGAGCCGAGCCCCTCGACCCAGAAGGTTCAGCTCGGTGCCAGCCGCCAGAAAGACCGAGTCGAACCGCGCTCGGAAGCTCGGATCATCCGCTTCGGGGATCGAGATATCCCGCAGCTCGAGCGTCCCGGCATCGTCATCCGCTTCGATACCGGCAAGAGGCAGGAGCCGAGCCGACCCGTCGCTCGCGAGCCTGACGGCGTAGAGATGCGGCCCCTCGGGCAGGGCGATTTGCTCCGGCTCCAGCTGCTCCTCGACGACGGCGGTCGTATCCGGCGGAGGCGCGGGGTTCTCGAGAGCGATGTCCGATCCGCCCCAGTCCACCTGACACCCCCAGAACGCGACGGCCGCCACAACCGCGAAACACCTGCTCGATCTCGACATGGGCGGTACACTAGGAGGCGCCTGATTCCCGAGCAAACCCGTTGTACACACCCGATCGAAGGTCCGCCTTGCCCGAAATCGGCCTGTACCAGCATTCGGACTGTGGCCGCCACGACACCGGCTGGAGACACCCCGAGCACCAGGGTCGGCTACGCGCGGTCATGGATGCCCTCCACCGGGCCTTGCCCGAGCTGCATGAGCATGTCGATCCCGTCGTCGCCACGCCCGCCAACCCCGAGGTCGCATCGGTCGCGCACTCCGAGCGTCACGTCACCCGCGTTCGCGACGCGTGCACGGCCGCCGAGCAACGGGGCGAGATCGTCGAGATCGACCCCGACACCCTCGTGTCTCCGGCCAGCTGGGACGCGGCACTGGCGGCCCTGGGTTGTGCGATCGATGCGGTGGATGGTGTCCTCGCGGGACGTCACGCCGCCGCCTTCTGCCCAATCCGCCCGCCCGGTCACCATGCCACACGCGACACGCCCATGGGCTTCTGTCTGTTCAACAACGTGGCCGTCGCCGCGCGACGAGCCCTCGATCATCCCGAGATCGGACAGGTCCTGATCGTGGACTGGGACGTCCACCACGGAAACGGAACCCAGGACATCTTCTACGAGGACCCGGACGTCTTCTATGTCTCCCTCCACCAGCATCCCTTCTACCCGGGTACCGGGGCGGCAGCGGAGCGTGGAACGGGCGAAGGTGCGGGAACGACACTGAACGTGCCGCTTCCAGGCGGGCTTCCGGCCGAACGATACACGTCGGCCCTGCTCGACGCTGTCGATGAGGCTCTCGAGGCCTTCAGCCCGGACATGGTGATGATATCCGCGGGCTTCGACGCCGGCATCGATGATCCGTTGGGGTCGTTCACGCTCACGTCCGACCACTTCGCGCACCTGACGAGGGAGGTGGTCGCACGCACGCGATCCACCGCGGCCGGCCGCGTGGTATCGGTTCTCGAGGGCGGTTACAATCCCGGCGAGTTGGGCGGGAACGTGGTGGCGCACCTGCGCGCGCTGGCCGGACTCGCCACTGCCTCAAATCGCCGCTGACGAAACGGGAGACCGAATGGGCGCGAACCTGAGCCCGGAGTTTGTCGAGACCGCCCTCGAGGGGCTGACCGAGCACGAGATCGACGCCTGGCTGCTGTACGACTTCCGCGCCAAGAACTCCCTCGCCGCCGACCTGTTGGGTATGCCGGAAGGTCAGAAGCGACGCTACTTCGTGCTGCTGCGACCCGGTTCCGCGCCGCTCGCCGTAGTGCAGAAGATCGAGGTGTCCGGCTGGGCCGGCTGGCCCTACGAGCTGGTGAGCTATCTGAGCTGGAAGGAGCTCGAGGACACGCTCCGCAGTCGGCTCGACGGCTGTGCCACCGTCGCGATGGAAGTGAGCCCGGGCGACGGGATCCCCTATATCGATCACGTGCCCGCCGGCGTCGTGGAGCTGGTCGAGTCGGTCGGCCCTCGGGTCGTGAGCTCGGTCGACCTGATCTCCGCCACGGCCGCCCAGTGGAGCCCGCGCGGTCACGAGCTCCACCATCAAGCTGCCGAGCTGATCGCGCGAACGGCCCGATCGGCGTTCGAGCTCGCGGTGCGGGCGGCCGGTCTCGAAGCGGCTCCAGTCGTCGAGACCGTCGAGGGCTTCGACATTGCGGGCGAGCCCACCCCGGTCGATGAGCACGATCTCGCGGAGTGGGTGCGCGGACACCTCGAGGCCGGCGGGCTGACCGGCGCCGACACGATCATCGCCGTGGGACCGAACGCGGCCAAGCCGCATTACACCCCCGAGGCCGGGTCGTCGCTGGCCTTCGAGCCCGGCCAGGTCTTCATGGTGGACCTGTGGGGCAAGACGGCTGACGAGCCCGACGCCGTGTATGCCGATCAGACGTGGATGGGTGTGCTCGCCCCGACCCCCGACGCAGACGTCCTGGCCGGGTGGGAGGCGATCCGTGACGCCCGCGACGCCGCAATCGAGACGATCCGCCAGACGCCCGATGTGACCGGAGCGGACGCGGACCGGGCCGCACGCGCCGTGCTGATCGAGCGGGGCTTCGAGGAGGCGATCTTCCACCGCACCGGTCACGGGATCGATCGCGACATCCATGGTGTCGGGCCGACCCTGGACAGCATCGAGATGCGAGACGACCGGCGGCTCGTGACGGGCGTCGGGTTTTCGGTCGAGCCGGGAGTCTATCTCGAGGGGCGGTTCGGCCTGCGCACCGAGGTGGACGTCTATATGCGCGAGGATGGGCCGGAGGTGACCCCGTCCGGCGTTCAGACGGATCTCTGGCATACCGCGGGGCCCGGATGAACGTCGCGTGGGAGAAGGTCACGGTAGAGACGAAGCACCCGTTCGGGATCAGCCGGGGCGTCCGTACCGGCGAGGACTTGATCTGGGTGCGGCTCGAGCTGGATGGCGTCGAGGGGTGGGGCGAAGTCGACCCCTCCAACTACTACGGAGAGACCCCGCACACGGCGGTCGCCGCGCTCGAGCATCTCGCCGGCCGGATCTCGGAGATCGAGGATCCGTTCGAGCTCGAGGCTATCGAACGCGATCTGAAGACGCTCCTCGGCAAGAATGGGGCGGTGCACTCGTCGCTCAGCTCCGCGCTCCACGACTGGGTCGGCAAGAAGGTCGGGCAGCCGTTGTGGCGGCTGTGGGGGCTGGATCCGTCTGAGGCACCGCTCAGCTCCTTCACGATCGGGATCGACACGCCCGAGGTCATGGCAGCCAAGACGCGCGAGGCGGAAGAGTTCCCGATCCTGAAGATCAAGCTGGGTAGCCCGGACGACGAGATTCGACTGAAGGCCGTTCGCGAGGTCGCTCCCGACAAGGTCCTCAGGGTCGATGCGAACGCCGCCTGGACTCCTCGCCAGGCCGTGGAGGGGTGCGCCCTTTGCGCCGACTACGGGGTCGAGTTCGTCGAACAGCCGCTGCCACCGTCCCGGAACTCCGACCTGCCGTTCGTCCGCGAGCGGTCCAGTCTCCCGATCATCGTGGACGAGTCCTCGATCGTCGCCACGGACATCCCGGGGCTGGCCGGCCTGTGTGACGGGATCAACATCAAGCTGGCGAAGTGTGGTGGCCCAAGAGAGGCGATCCGCATGGTGCACACGGCCCGCGCGCACGGGCTGGAAGTGATGCTCGGCTGTATGCTCGAGACCACGCTCGGCATCGCCCCGGCGGCCCACGTGTCTCCCCTCGTCGACTACGCCGACCTCGACGGTGCGGCGCTCCTCAAGAACGACCCGTTCACCGGGCCGCACCTCGACGCCGGGCGCATCGTTCTCGGCGCCGAGCCCGGGCTCGGCGTCTCGCCTGCCTGAACGGTCCGTCTTCTGATGTCCGTTTCGGTCCGATGACGCGAATCAAGGTCTGCTGCATCCGGGACATCGGGGAGGCGCACACCGCGATTCGACTCGGCGCGACCGCCCTGGGGCTCGTCTCGGAGATGCCCAGCGGACCCGGAGTGATCGAGGAGGCGTCGATCGTGTCGATCGCCTCGGAGGTGCCATCCGGCACGGACACCTTCCTGCTCACCTCCCTCACGGATGCCGGAGCGATCGCGGCGCAGCACGGCCGGCTCGCCACCACGACGCTACAGCTTGTGGATCAGGTCGGGGTGTCGGTCCTCACGGAACTCCGTGATCGCCTGCCCTCCGTCCGCCTCGTTCAGGTCATCCACGTGCGCGGGCCCGAGTCCCTCGATGAGGCGATCGGCGTGGAACGCCATGTGGACGCCCTCTTGCTGGATTCCGGGGACCCCGGCCTCGACGTGAAGAAGCTCGGCGGAACGGGCAGGACGCACGATTGGGACGTCAGCCGAAAGATCGTCGAGGCGGTGAATGTCCCCGTCTACCTTGCCGGCGGACTGAACTCGGCCAATGTCGGCGATGCGATGGGCGCGGTACGTCCCTACGGCCTCGATCTGTGCTCGGGCGTTCGCACTGGCGGCACGCTCGATCCGATCAAGCTGGCGGAGTTCATGGCGTCGGTGAGGGCGGCCGGCGACTGGTGATGACAACGGGCATGCGCCGGATCCCGAGCCTCGCCCATCCACGACCCCGCAAGGAGATGCCATGATCGCCAAAGGACAGCCGCCACGCCGTCTCCTTCCCGTCGCGTCGTTCACGGCGGCATATCTGGCTCTCGCTCTCGTGGGCGCCGTCACCGGCGGCAACGCCGAGTTCATCTTCTACATCGTCGTGATGCTCGTACTCGTCGTCGCGGTCTGGGGTGTGGATCGGGTGGTTCGGCTCTCCTCCGGGGCTCTCTGGGGACTCAGCATCTGGGGGCTCGCCCACATGATCGGCGGGCTGGTGCCCGCCCCAGCCGGCTGGCCCACCGCCGTTCCGGAGGGAGCCGTAATCTACAACGTCTGGCTGATTCCGGGCCGCATCAAATACGACCACCTGGTCCACGCCTGGGGCTTCGGCATCACGACCTGGGTCTGCTGGCAGGGTCTGGGTGCGGCGATGCGCAGACGGGGGGCGGTCTCGACTCCGACTGGAGGAGTGCTCGTCCTCGTCGCCGCGGCGGGGCTCGGCTTCGGCGCGCTGAACGAGATCGTCGAGTTCGCCGCCACGCTTCTCGTGCCGGAAACGAACGTGGGCGGGTATCGGAACACGGGGTGGGATCTGGTCGCCAATCTCGTAGGGGCAACCGTCGCCGTCACGCTGATCCGGCTTGGCGCCGGACGAAACTCCAGCGGTTGAACGGTCCGGCCGTCAGGAGACGGGCACCCGGGCCCCGTAGAGACAGGAGCGCTCGAGCACGTCGGACTCGGCACGCGCGCACTCCTGTCGTCTCCCGGCCTCGGTGGCCTGAAGGGTCCCGATCTGCTCGCCGAGCGCCTGGTTGCAGCGCGCCTTGTATTCCTCTTCGATCGACGTGCAGAAGCGGAACGCGTCCTCGGTAGTAGCGGTCAGGTCCACGTAGTTCTTGACCAGGCCCACGTAACAGAAGTCTCGGAACTCAGGGGGGCTCTGCCGGCACGCCCGAAGTCCGTCCTCGTGGTCCTGCAGCGTGTAGGCGCTGATGTCGCGCCCGAGGCTCTGGAAGCACGTCTTCCGCCAGCTCTCAGGCGCTCCGGCGCAGCTCTCCGCGGCATGCCCGAAGTCCTGTCCGTTGTGGTGGAGCATCGCGGAGGTCTGCATGAGATAGCAGGCCGTCAGATACCGGACATCGAGGATCGAACAGGGATAGTGGGGATCGTCCGCCCGCAGGGGCTCGAAAGGTTCCAGGTCCTCCGCGGTCATGGCCATCGCCATGGCGTGCTCGTGCTCGTCTCCGGCGTCCGCCGCCGCCCGGGTCTCCGACGCGAGCTCCGTCGCCACGTGATGGGGGCTGATCGCGGCGACCACGTTCTCCATGAATACGCCGCCGTAACAGGACTCGCGGTCCCAGTTGTCCGGGAGGAAGTCGCAGTCCTCGAGCGCCCGTGGCAGGTGATGTCCGTAGAACATCGTGAGCCCGTGACCCAGCCCGTGCAGACACTGGAACAGCTCGAATCGTTCCTCCCCCGAGCTCTTGAAGGGCTCGCAGAGCGTCGTGACCGACTCCTCGTCCGGCGCCCCACGCGCCATGAAATGCGCCTGGATCACGCCATGGTAGCAGCCCGACTGAAACAACTCGGTGCACTCGGCGAAGACTTCGGCCACGGGACGATCCGGGTCGAAGTGGGCGATCCCGATCGCGTGCGTGTAGACGTGCGCCTCACGCTGAACATCCACGTCCGCCGCGGCGATCCCCGCGAGCATGTCCAACGCCGGACGCACCCCCGATGCCTCGAGCTCGGCGAGGAGGCGTTCTTCGTAGCAGTCCTGGCGGGCGGCCGCGCCCTCCGTCGAACACGTCTCCACCGCGGAACGAACCGACGGATGCGCATCCCCGGATACCCGACCCAGGTCACTCCCGCAGCCCAGCCCGGGCGCTGCGACGATCAGCGCGAGAAAAACCAGTGGCCTCTTCATGACGAAAGGATAGCCCGGTACCGAATCCCCGCAAAATCGACCAGGTTGCCGAATGCGATCGATGCACGAATGACCGTCGTCGTGACCGGTGCGACCGGGCACGTGGGCGCCAACGTCTGCCGCGGGCTACTCGGGCGGGGTCTTTCCGTACGGGCGCTGCACCGGTCCAACACGGCTCCTCTGGCGGGGCTCGATCTCGAGCGTCGGGAGGGCGATGTGCTGGATCCCGCCTCGCTCGACGCGGCGTTCCTCGGCGCGCGGGCGGTCATCCATCTCGCCGCCCGCATCTCGATCGACGGCGATCCGGACGGCAGCGTGTGGCGGACGAACGTCGAGGGCCCGCGGAATGTCGTCGACGCATGCATGCGTGCCGGGGTGGAGCGGCTCGTGCACGTGAGCTCCTTTCACGCGTTTCGACAGGACCCGATCGACAGGCCACTCACCGAGGAGCGATCGCGGGTAGGAGCGGACGGCTACGTGTACGACCGTTCGAAGGCGGCCGGTGAGCGCGAGATCGACCGGGGCGTCGCCGCCGGTCTCGAGGCCGTGATCTTGAACCCCACCGGTATCATCGGGCCGTTCGATTTCGGGCCGTCGCTCATGGGATCGGCGATACTCGACATGTACCACGGACGGATGCCGGCTCTAGTGCCGGGTGGCTCGGACTGGGTGGACGTTCGCGACGTCGCGGGGGCCGCCATCGCTGCCCTTGGTCGCGGTGACGCCGGGGACAGGCATCTTCTCTCGGGTGGTTGGACATCCCTCCGTGACCTGGCCGCCCTGGTCTCCCGCGCCGCGGGCCGACGCCCACCGCGAGCGACCGTCCCGGGTCTGGTACTTCGTGCCGGTCTCCCGCTCGTACGAATCGCCGCCCGCGCGGGCGGAGTCAGCCCCGTCTATACGCGGCAGTCCCTGGACGCCCTCACCAGGTCGAGCCGGGATGTCCGGCACGATCGGGCGAGCCGAACGCTCGACTTCGCTCCACGCCCGCTGGAGGAGACCCTCGCGGATGCACTCGAGTGGTATGGCTCGGTCGGGATGTTGAGGGCGTCGAACGAGAGCCGGCGATCGTGACGGACGTGTTCACGCGGGTCGTTTTCGTCTGGACCGCGATCGGAGCCGCAACGTTCGTGCTGCTCCTGAAGGTGAGAGCGCCCTACGGCCGGTACCTGCGACCGGGGTGGGGTCCGACCCTCCCGCATCGCGTCGGCTGGATCGCCATGGAAATCGTCTCGCCCGCCGCCCTGGTTGCGGCCTGGCTCTCCGGCTCCGGAGGAAGAGAGGTCTGGGCCGTGCTGTTCGTGGTCCTGTGGCTGGCGCATTACCTGAACCGTGCTCTCGTCTTTCCCTTCGTCAGCAGGTGGGGCGGCCGGCGCATGCCCGTGGCGATCATGGCATCCGCGATCGTCTTCAACGCCGTGAACGGTGGGCTAAACGGCTGGTGGTTCGGTCACATTGCCGCGCCCTACCCGGACGGGTGGGCGACCGACCCCCGGTTCGTGATCGGGCTGTCGCTCTTCGTGTGCGGAGCGACCATCAACATCAGGGCGGACGCCACGCTGAGGGGCCTTCGAGCGCCCGGCGAATCCGGCTACCGGATCCCGAGAGGGGGTCTCTATCGATTCGTGTCATGCCCCAACTACCTCGGCGAGATCGTCGAGTGGGTCGGGTTCGCCGTCCTCGCCTGGTCCCCGGCGGCGGCCACGTTCGCGGTGTGGACCGCCGCGAACCTCACGCCCCGCGCGCTGTCCCACCACGCGTGGTATCGAGAGACGTTCGATGACTATCCCGAGAAACGTCGCGCGCTGATCCCCGGCATCCTGTAGGCAAAAGAGATCCTGTAGGCAAAAGAGAAGGGGTGCGACGAGAACGCTCTCCGCACCCCTCTCTACCTGCGAGCGCCGTCACGAGGGTCTCATCTCCCCGGACGTGCCACTCCGGACTCAGGCGGGATCGATATAGATGTTCACCCGCCAGTTGCTCATCATCTCCGGGTCGTCGTCGTGGCCATGGTCATCGGACTTGAAGTCCTCACCCGGCCCGTATGTCCCGATCCAGCCCGCGACGGGGCCGGAGAACTCGCGGCGATAGTTGTCGAGGTGGTCGTTGGCGGTCAACGTGTCGAGCTCCTCGCCGAAGAGCTCGATGACGAGATGGTCGGATACCGTACCCTCGAAGATCGACCACTTGATGATCTCGCGGTTCACGACCGGCTGGTCGGAAATCGAGATGTGTCCGGTCGCGGGATAGCGGCTCTCGTGCTTCTCGCCCGGGAGATTGTCGCTCGTAACCACGGAGCGGAACACGAACTCGCCCTTCTCCTTGAAGGCCGGCTCGAGGTTGTCGAGGATCTGGACCCACTGGACCGTCACCTTGATCCGCTGCCCGTTTCCTTCACTCATCGGTGCTCCTCCATGCGTAGCTCGAAAATCGGTGGAACAACTTGCGATCCGCGCCCGGAATCAACAAGAACCGGATCGACAGGAACCGCCGGGCGCATGGAAGAAAACGGTCAAAGCAGTGATTCCGGATCACGGTCGATCTCCACTCGCAGACTACGGTCCGACCGCCCCCGGTGTGCGGCGAGCGCCCGGAGGACCGAACCGAGCGGGCCGGGCGCGTCGGCCTTGATCAGGAAGTGCCAGCGCCACCGGTCGCGGAGTCGGTCGATGGCGCAGGGGGCCGGTCCCACCACCTCGACCGCCTCCACGGAGCGCTCGGAGACCAGAGAGCGCGTCCACTCCGCGAGGGACTCCGCCGCCTCCGCGACCCGCTCCTCGCGCAGCCCCGAAAGAACGATGTTGGCCAGACGTCTGTGCGGCGGATACCCGGGCTCCTCCCGATCCGCCAGTTCACGATCGGCGAATCCCACGTAGTCGTGCTCCGCCGCACGCCCGAGAGCGAAGTGAAGCGGCCGCGAGGTCTGGACGAGCACTTCCCCCTCGTGTTCCCCCCTGCCCGCGCGGCCCGCGACCTGCTCGAGGAGCTGGAACGTCCGTTCGCTCGCCCGGAAGTCGGGGATATGGAGCCCGACATCCGCGTTGATCACGCCGACCAGCGTGACACCCGGAAAGTCCAGCCCCTTTGCGATCATCTGGGTGCCGAGGAGCAGGTCGAGCCGGCGGTCGCGGAAGGCGTCCAGGATCTCCGCGTGGGCCCACTTCGAGCCTGTCGTGTCGAGGTCCATTCGAGCGACGCGTGCCTGGGGAAACAGCTCGGTGATCCGGCGTTCGACTTGCTCGGTGCCGACCCCGGTGAAGCGCGGATCCGGGGCGCCGCAATCGCCGCATTTGACAGGCGGAGGCGCCTCGAAACCGCAATGGTGGCAGACCAGCCGCCGCCTGCGACGGTGGTAGGTGAGCGTGACAGAGCAATTCCGGCAGCTCCAGACGTTCCCGCAGGCCTCGCATTCCACGAACGTCGCGTACCCGCGCCGGTTGAGCAGGAGGATGGCCTGCTCACCCCGTCCCATCCGGGCAGAGATCGCGTTGCGGAGGCGCGGCGAAAAGATGAGCGGTCCGCGTTCTCCCGGCGCCGCGTCGTCAGCGTCCCGTCGCTCGTCCTCGCCGGCGGTCTTCAAGTCGACCAACTCGACCGAGGGCAGCCCGTGACCCGTCACCCGCTCCGGGAGCTCGAGAAGCCGATAGCGACCCCGACGGGCGTTCTCCCAGCTCTCCAGCGCCGGGGTGGCCGACCCCAGGACACACAGACAGCCCTCGATGCGCCCACGCATGATGGCGACCGACCTCGCGTGATACCGCGGTGTGTCGGACTGCTTGTACGTGCTCTCGTGTTCCTCGTCCACGACGATCACGCCCAGATCCCGCATTGGGGCGAAGACCGCGGAGCGGGCCCCGATCGCCACGCGCTTCCGCCCCTCGCGCAACGCCCGCCAGGCGTCGAAACGTTCGCCGTCAGAGAGCCCGGAGT
>JAOTZH010000121.1 GCA_029861425.1 Gemmatimonadota bacterium | reverse complement strand
AGGGGGTACCGTGAAGCTCGACGCCCACGTCGCGCAGGGGATTCTGAGAATCGTGACCGGACTCATGTTCTGGCAGCACGGGGCTCGAAAGCTCTTCGGCTGGCTCGGCGGAACTGCCGTCGATTCGTGGCTGTCGTGGCCGGTGGGGGTCGCTGGCATGCTCGAGTTCTTCGGTGGAATCCTGATCCTTCTCGGCGTGAAGACGCGCTGGGTGGCCTTCCTTCTATGCGGGCAGATGGCGGTGACGTACTGGTGGCGTCACTTCTTCGAGCAGGGGACCTTCTGGCCGATCGAGAACGGTGGAGAGAGGGCCGTCCTCTTCTGCTTCATCTTTCTGTTTCTGTTCGCGGCCGGGCCCGGCGCGTTCAGCGTCGACGGCAGGCTCGAAGCCGGTCGCGCCGACACCCCGGACTGAGCGCCGCTCGACGGGAGCGGGCGGACCGGCAGACCGAGTTTGTTCGTGGCGGTCTCTCCCCCCATCTTCCGCGGAGATCTGACGGCGGCGGGCCCAGCGGGTCCGCCGTCTGGCATATGGTGAGGTTCCCAGACCCGCGGGACGAGTCATGCACGATGTGAAGGCACTCGAGGAGAAGTGGCAGGCGTACTGGGAAGAGAACGGGGTGAACCAGCCCGATCTCGATGCGGTGGAGACACCCTTCCTCAACCTCATGATGTACCCCTATCCGTCGGCGGAGGGGCTACACGTGGGGAACCTCTACGCCTTCACCGGGGCGGACATCTACGGCAGGTTCGCTCGGCTCCGCGGCGCGGACGTGTTCGAGCCGATCGGGTACGACGCGTTCGGAATCCACTCGGAGAACCATGCGCTGAAGGTCGACAAACACCCGATGGACCTCATCCCCTCGAACATCCGGAATTTCGAGCGGATGCTTCGGGCCGCGGGCCTCATGACGGACTGGTCGCGGACGGTCGATACGACGGATCCCCGGTACTACAAGTGGACGCAGTGGATCTTCGTTCAGCTCTTGAAGGCCGGTCTCGCCGAAAAGAAGGAGGCCCCGGTCAACTGGTGTCCGTCGGATCAGACCGTCCTGGCGAACGAGCAGGTGATCGGCGGGCTTTGCGAGCGGTGCGACACCCCGGTCGAACAGCGAATGCTCAGTCAGTGGTTCTTCAAGATCACGGACTACGCCGAGCGTCTGCTGGACAATCTCGGGTGGATCGATTGGTCCGACACGACGAAGACCGCCCAGCGCAACTGGATTGGGCGCTCGGAGGGCGCACGGCTGAAGTTTCCGGTCGCCGGGGGTGACGGCCGAGACGAGGCGATCGAGGTCTTCACGACCCGACCCGACACGCTCTTCGGTGCCACGTTCATGGTGCTCGCACCGGAGCACCCGCTCGTCGACCGCTTCACGACGGAGGATCGGCGAGAGGAGATCGAGGCATACAGGACGGCGGCGGCAGCCGTCGATCTCATCGAGCGTCAGAAGACCGACGAAAAGGAGAAGACCGGCGTCTTCACCGGTGGATACGCGCTGAACCCGGCCACCGGCGACCCCGTCCAGGTCTGGATCGCGGACTACGTGCTGATGGACTACGGCACCGGCGCGATCATGGCCGTGCCGGGTCACGATGAGCGCGATTTCGCCTTCGCGTCGAAGTTCGGTCTGCCGATCGTTCCGGTCGTGTGCCCGCCGGGCGACGTGCCCGAAGGCGCAGCGCCGGAAGCCGTCGATCCGGGCCCCGGCGGCGGGGCGTACGTCGAGCATTCCGACGACGAGATTCTGATCAACTCGGATCGGTTCAGCGGCATGTCCGCGGACGAGGGCGGACGGGCGATCGTCGAGTGGCTGGGCGAGCGCGGGTTGGGCGAGGCCGAGGTGAACTACCGGCTGCACGACTGGTGCATCTCCCGCCAGCGTTACTGGGGCCCGCCGATTCCGGTCATCTACTGTGACGACTGCGGCACGGTGCCCGTGCCCGAGGAGGACCTGCCCGTCGTGCTACCGCACGTCGACGATTTCCGCCCGGACGAGTCCGGGATCGGCCCGCTGGCCCGCTCCGCCGAGTTCCTCGCCACCACGTGCCCCTCCTGCGGCGGTGAAGCGAAACGGGAGACCGACGTCTCGGACACGTTTCTCGATTCCGCGTGGTACTTCCTCAGGTACCCGTCCACCGAGTTCGATGATCGACCGTTCGACGCCGCGCGGACGAAGCGTTGGCTGCCCGTCAGCATGTACATCGGCGGGGAGGAGCATGCCGTCCTCCACCTGCTGTACTCGCGGTTCATCACGATGGCGCTACACGATCTCGGGCATCTCGAGTTCGAGGAGCCGTACGCGCGCTTCCGAAAGCACGGCTTGATGATCAAGGAAGGAGCGAAGATCTCGAAGTCCCGGGGCAACGTCATCCTCCCCGACGAGTACATCGTTCGTTACGGAGCCGATGCTTTCCGCATGTATCTCATGTTCCTCGGGCCTTTCCAGACTGGCGGCGACTTCCGGGATTCCGGGCTCGCGGGTCCTGAGCGCTTCCTGTCGCGGGTCGGGCAGAGCGTGACCGCCGCCATCGAGGGGGGACGCGCGGGCTTCGACGATTCGGACGTGGAGCGGGCGCTGCACGAGACGATCAAGCAGGTGACCGAGGATCTGGAGAGCCTGGATTACAACACCGCCATCGCCGCGCTGATGGACTACCTCAACGTAATCCGGGCCGACGGCAGAACGGCATCGATCGACGAGGTTCGCCCGCTCGTGACGCTCATGGCCCCCGTTGCTCCCCACCTCGCCGAAGAGCTGTGGGAACGGCTCGGTGGGGAGCCGAGCATCTTCCAGCACGGCGGATGGCCGGAGTACGACGAGTCGATCCTCGTCGTCGACGAGCTCGACCTGCCCGTGCAGGTGAACGGAAAGCTCCGAGCGACGATCCGGGTTGCCCGGGGGGCGGGCGAAGACACGGTGAAGGAGCTAGCCCTGGCCGAGGCGAACGTGCAGCGGCACCTGGACGACGTCGAGATCCGGAAGGTGATCCACGTGCCGGACCGGCTGCTCAACCTCGTCGTCGGGTAGGCAGGGGCGACTCGCAGGCCAGATCGGCCGTCAGCCGGGCTTCCGCCAGACGGAAACGTGCCCCGGCGAGTCGGCGGTGAAGTCCGCCTTCTCCCAGCCGTCCCAGCGGGACTCGAGCGTCAGGCCGGCGAGTCGGGCCATCAGGTCGAGCTCGGAAGGCCAGGCGTACCGGATCTGCACGGGAAGCAGCTCCACCCCGCGATCGGTGATCACGACGTGTTGGGTTCTCGTGCGCTGTGCGGCCGCGTCGTGCTGGCTCACCTCGAGTTGTATGCGATGGGCGTCCACATGTGAGGCCGACACCCGTTGGCCTCGCTCGAAGCGAGTCACGTCCGGTACGAAGGCCTCGATGAGAAAGGCCCCGCCGGGGGCGAGCCGAGCCGACACGTTCTCGAAGCACCGCACCTGGCTCTCCTGGTCCAGGATCCCGAAGAACGTGTTGAAGACGACGAACACCAGCGCGTAGCTCCCGTCGACCGGAACGTCGGCAAAATCGCCGATCGCCACGTGAACGTCCTCGCCCCCGGCCTTCGTCCGTAGCCGCTCGACCATTGCGGGGGACGCGTCCACCCCGTGCACCTCGATCCCCCGCTCGACGAGCGGAAGCGCGACCCGGCCGGTGCCGATCCCGAGCTCGAGAGCCGGTCCGCCACCGGCCAGCTCGGTCAATCGGTCGAAGACAGCGCCCGGCGGCGGTGCATACCAGTCGTCATACCGGTCGGCGATTCGCTCGCCGTATGTGTCGGGACCGTATTCACTCATGGATCGCCTCCTCCGCGGCCGGCAGGATGTGATCGCAACCATTCGGCGATCGAGGTGATGGACGCCTGGTTGTTCGGGCGCGCGGGTCCCCTGGGGGTCACCCTGGCCAGTCCACCGAACCTTCCTTGCTCGTGTCGATGTCGGCCGCCTCTCCTTCGCCGAAGAGGAACGACCGGAGGTTCGCGTAGAGGAAATCCCGCGCCTCGGCTTCCTGTAGCTTGAGGCCGTAGTGGTTGATGAGCAGCATCTGTCGCTCCTTCCACTCTTCCCAACATTCACCGCAGATTTCGTCCTGGATGCGGCGGCCGAGATCGGTCGGGAACGGTGGCGTCGCGACGCGGCCCAGGCCCGTGCGATCGCATCGTGTGCAGCGGAATGGTTCGTTCATCGGACGAACGTATGCGCGATCGTCGGGACACGCAGGAGCGAGTGGCTCAGGGATCTTCGTCCTCACGGGTCGCGGCCGGCAGGAGGCGATCGAGCGCCGACCAGGGATCGCCATCCGCCGCTTCCGAGATGATCGCGGCGATGGCGGCGGGAAGGTCCCCGCGCGCACCGTAGACGGCCTCGAAGTCGTCCAGCCGGGTGTAGTAGAGCAGTCGGGAGATCACCCAGGCGTTGTTGACGGACTCAGGGTCGATCGAGCCGTAGCGTCCGGCGCGGAGACGAGGCCTGACATCCTCATCGAAGCGCGTCGACGCCTCCTCGAAGACCGCTCGCTTGCGGGCACGCTTGTCGTCCGGCTGGAGATCGGCGGCGAAGACTTCGTTGAGCGGCTCGAGGAGGGAGTGGAAGAACTCTCCGAACACTCGTGTGTCGTCCCACCGGGCCACCGCTCGATCGCAGAGCGACTCATCACCGAGCGCCTCGCAGAAGAACGCGATCGCTCCTCGATAGCCGACGAAGTTCGCGAAGCTCTCGTTGAAGTCGGCTTCACCGGTCGGGAAGAACGTGGTGTGGGTGATCTCGTGGATCACCGTCTCCACGAGGGCCAGACTGTCGAGTCTGAGCGTCGTCGACATGACCGGATCGGGGAACCAGCCGAGCGTCGAGAACGCCGAGACCGGTCGCACGGTGACGTCGTACCCATCCGCTTCCAACCGCTCGGCCTCCGCGAACGCGTGATCGAAATCGAAGAAGCCCTTGTACGGTACGTGGCCGACGATGGGGAACCACCACGTCTTCCACCGCAACTCGAACTCGGGAGCCGCCACCACGTTCAGCGCCAGCGTGTCCCGCGTGATCTCGGCATACCCATCGTAGCTCCGGCCGGCGTGAAGTCCGAGGTCGCGCACCGCGAAGTCGCGCGCGTCGAGAACCAGCCGCAGCTTCTGACGCACCTCGAGCGCAACGGTCGTGTCGTGCACGACCGCGTGGATGGGGCGGCGGGAGGAGAGGATTCTCGCTTCCTCCCAGCCGGCACGGAGCACGTACGTGGGCGAACACGCCGTCGATATGAGCCCGATGGCGACCCCGGCCCAGGCGGTCGCTGACCTCAATCTCGTGGCGTTCGAGTCTCGTTCAATCATGCGCGGCGGTACCCCGGTTCTCCGGGCGGGTGCCCGACATCGGACCGAAGACTGGACAGTCGGGGTAGCTTGCCCCTCCTGCAAATGGGAGCCGCCTCGCCGACGGCGCACGCCGATCCCGCAGATGTCAGCCCTGGCCCTGGACACGTGATGCCCGATAACCAACCGGACGAAGAGCGGAGACCGCCGCCCACGGACGCGCAGATACGCGCCGCGTTCATGGCATTCGCTTCTATGATCCGGCGGTTCGATGCGGAAGGGCAACTGATTCGACGATTGCCGCTTCTCATGGGAAAGCTCGGAGATCTTCGCCACATGGCCTTCGAGTACGAGGTCCGCGTGACGGAACGCCTGGTCCCGCAGGATCGAGCGCAGGCCGATTCGGGGCAGGAGGGTAGCGAGGACGAGAAGGGCCGGCAGGACCAGTGACAGCGCGGTCGGGAGCGTCGAAGAGGAAAGCTCACCGGCACCGGACGTAGTGCAGGTGCTCCGCGACCCGGTCGCGCGTATACGTTCGTCCCGGACCGTCAGAATCGCTCCGGTATCGGCGGTAGGGGCGATCCAGCAGGATGTACGAGTCGGCGATGCCGCGTTCGCGCATGGCCGACTCGATTTCCGATCTGGTGAGCAGGCCCTCGTCATTGTAGCTGAAGAGGACGTGACGGGTGTCGGTCGCGTCGAGCGCGTCCGAGAGCGCGCCCGCCACTCTTCCCGCCCTGCACCAGTCCGAGCGCAACGCTTCATCCGGGATCAGCCCGGTCTTGCCACGAATCTCCGGCGGCGGAGTCCACCCGCGGGCGATGAGCTCCGGAATGTGATAGTAGCCGGGGTACTGACGCGCGTTGTAGGGAGGGTCGAAATACGCGAGATCGACGGGCCCGACTCTGCGAAGCAGGTCCGGCGCGTCTCCCTGAAAGGCGCTGGACGGCGCGCTTCCGTTCCGCGGGGGCGTCGGATCGACCCGACGCAGTTCCAGGGGACGCTTGGCGTTCGGCTGCAGGGTCTTCACGAACGACGCATAGACCCCGGTCGTGTTTGCGACGCGGTCTGCCGCCTCGATCAGCGTGGCCAGGAGGAGCCAGGCCTGCCTCGGTTCGATGTCGCCGTCCGACCGCCACCGGGCGATGCGAGATCTCATCGCGTCGATTCGGCGGCCGTTCTCGTTCGAGAAATACATCCGCCCGTGCTCCCGCCCCGGGATCCCGGCGAGCGTGTAGTGCTCGGACAGGAAGCCTCGCTCGCCGCTCAGCCCCGACAGCGACTCCAGGCGCTCATCGTAGCCTTCGGGCGCCGAGTCGATCTCGACCCGCGCAACCTGCAGAGCGTAGGATGCTGCCATGACGTCGCCGGCGTGGACAGCCCAGCCGGACGCCTTCAGGGCGCTGGCGACGCTGGCGGTCCCCGCGAAGGGATCGCACGCGACGCCCGGCGCGATGCCGAACCGCTCGACGGCGTCGAGGATGAAGGGGATGAGCCTGGTCTTGTTCCCGAGATAGCGCACACCGGAGGATACGGGGCCGCGATGCGGGCGCAAACCGAATGAACCGTGGGGAGCAGCTGACCGCGCTGGCCGCCAGCGCGATGGTGGCCGCCCGACCGCTGATCCGGTTCGTGAGACCCGACCTCGGTCGATCGCTCGACGAGCGGATCGACGGCGTGGGGAAGCTCGAGGAGTGGGCTCAGAGTCGCGGTGAGGGGACGCTGGTCTGGCTCCACGGAGCTTCGGCCGGCGAGTTGCTGGGGGCGGTCCCGGCGATCGAAGAGCTCCGGGCGCGTCGTGATTTTCGTCTTCTCGTCACACACTTCTCACCATCTGGCCGGACGGCTCTCGACCGGTTGCACCCCGACTTCGCGGTCCTCGCTCCGCTCGATCGGCCGAAGTCGAATCGGACCCTGATGGCGGCGCTCCGACCGGATCTCGTGGTCTTCGCGAAGCTGGACGTTTGGCCGGGGCTCGTTGCGGCGGCCGGACGGGCCGGGGTCCCCGCGGCCCTCGTGAACGGCACGGTCCGGCCGGGAAGCAGCCGCCTGAGGTGGCCCGCCCGTCGCCTCTTTCGGCCGGCATACCGCGGCCTGCGGGCGGTAGGGGCGGCCAGCGCGGAAGACGCCGAGCGGTTGCGGGCGCTCGGTGCCGGATCGGAGGCGGTGCAGATCACGGGAGACGCCTCCTTCGATCTCGCCCGGGCCCGCGCCCGCGCCGCCCGGGGACCCGGAGCAGCGGTCGACGAGTTCGAGTCGGTGCTTCCGGCCCGCCCCGTGGGTGGGCGCCGCCTGATCGCGGGGTCGACCTGGGAGGCGGACGAGCGCGCGCTTCTCGAAAGCCTCGGGGCATTGCCCGCGACATCGGAGGGGCGCTTCGCGTGGCAGCTCGTCGTCGCGCCGCACAAGCCGTCGGTGGCGACGGTCCGGCGCATTCTCGGCGACTGTCGGGCCGGTGGGCATCCCGCCGCCCTCTGGTCCGACCGCGCGGCGCTCAGCGAGCTGCCCGCCCACGGCGTCATCGTCTTCGACGAGATGGGGCGTCTGGCCGAGCTCTACGGCGCCGGTGAGGTGGCGTACGTCGGCGGAGGGCTGGGGTCGGGCGGTCTCCACAATGTCCTCGAACCGGCCGCCGCGGGGGTCCCGGTCCTGTTCGGGCCACGGTACGACCGCGCGGACGCCGCGGACCTCGTGGCTGCCGGCGGAGGGTTCGAGGTCACACCGGCCGATCTGCGGGTGTGTCTCGAACGGCTCTCCAGACCCGAACCGGCGCGGTCGGCCGGGGAGGCCGCGGCCGCATTCATCGGAGCCGGGTGCGGAGCGGCTCGTGAATCTGCCGATCTGCTGGAGGCGCTCCTGGTCCCGGAGACGAGAGCGCGGGCCTGACCCTCCCTCAGCCCAGTTCGGGGGCCTTCTTGCGCGGAGCCTTTGGACCCAGCGCGAACCAGAAGCAGCAGCCGATGACCGGGCAGACGAGGACCACGCCTGTCCACAACCATTTGTCGCGCAATCGATCCCGTGAGAGCCAGACTTCGCCGATCGCCCACGCATTCAGGACCGTGAGGAAGGCGAACAGGGCCCACCTCATGTCGACGCCGGCGGCGAAGTCCAGCACGGCGCTCATGCAGCCGCCGTCGGATGCTCGAACTGGAGCCGGTAGAGCTGCGCGTAGACTCCGCCCCTGTCGAGCAGCTCGCGGTGCGTTCCGGACTCGCGGATCATCCCGTGGTGGAGCACGATGATCTTGTCGGCACCCCGAATCGTGGACAGTCGGTGTGCGATCACAAGGCTCGTCCGGCCCTCCATCAGGTGCTCGAGTGCGTCCTGGATCTCCGCCTCGATCTCGGAGTCGACGGAGCTCGTCGCCTCGTCGAGCAGAAGTACGGGCGGGTCGCCCGCGAGGGCACGCGCGAACGAGATGAGCTGCCGCTCGCCGACCGACAGGTTGGCACCGCGCTCACCCAGCGGGTGGTCGTAGGCCGCCGGGAGGCGGGCGAGGTGTCGATCGACCCCGACCCGTTCCGCCGCGAGCCGGATCCGCTCCTCGTCGATCCCCTCCCGCTCCAGCGAGATGTTCTGCCCCGCGGTCCCGGTGAACAGGTAGACGTCCTGCAGGACGAGGCCCATCCGCGCTCGCAGCTCGCGGAGGGGATACTCTCGAATGTTCACGCCATCCAGCGTGATGCGGCCTCTCTGGGGCTCGTAGAAGCGCATTAGCAGGCTGAACAGCGTCGTCTTTCCGGCGCCCGTCGCCCCGACAACGGCAACGCGCTGACCGGCCTCGATCGCGAGGTCGATGCCTCGGAGGACCCACCCGTCCTCGCCCGGAGCGTCGGGGTCCAGTCGGCCCTCGGCTCCCTCGAGCGCACCCTCCGCCAGCGAAGCTTCGTCCTCGGCCGGCAGGTAGCGGAACCAGATGTCCTCGAAGGCGATTCGGCCCTGCACTCGTGCCGGGAGGGCGACGGGGTGCCGGGCGTCCTCGATCGCGGGCACCTCGTCCAGCAACCGGAAGATTCGCTCCGAGGATGCCATCGCGCCCTGGAGGATGTTGTATTTCTCCGAGAGATCCTGGATCGGCCGGAAGAAGCGTCGCGCGTACTGCAGGAACGCCGCGATGACCCCGATCGTGAGCGTCCCCTCGATCGACTTGCCCCCGCCGTACCAGATGATGAGCGCCAGCGCGACGGCCGAGATCACCTCGATGACGGGGAAGAACAACGCGTAATACGTGATCGACCGGAGGTGCGCCTCGAGGTGTTCGTCGTTGATCGCCGCGAACCGGGCGCGCGTGGGCTCCTCCTGCCTGAATAGCTGCACCACTCGAACGCCGGAGATCCGCTCCTGGAGGAAGGAGTTGATGCGAGCGAGCCGGATCCGGATGTCGCGGTACGCCTCCCGCACGCGTCGCCGGAAGATCCACGCGGCGAGAAAAACGAAAGGCAGGACGGCGAACGTGACCAGCGCGAGTCGCCAGTCCATGGCGACCATCGCGGCCATGATGAAGGCCACGGTGAAGACGTCGCCGAAGATCGTTACGACGCCGGACGTGAACATCTCGTTCAGGACCTCGACGTCGCTGGTGATCCGGGTCATGAGGCGCCCGACCGGATTGCGGTCGTAGTACGACAGACCCAGCCGCTGGACGTGGGCAAAGATCTCGGCCCGCAGATCGACCATGACGTTCTGGCCGATCCACGTCGTCAGAATCGTCCGTGCATACTCGAGGACACCGGATAGCAGGAGTGCGACGAAAAAGATCAGGCTCAACCGTGTGAGCGCCTGCATGTCGCCGCCGGGGATCGCGACATCGATCGCTTCCTTCGTGAGCCATGGTCCCACGAGCGCGAGCGCGGACGCCGCGATCAACATCGACACCGCGAGGACCACGCGTCCGCGATAGGGCTTCAGGTATGTCAGAAGCCGCCTCATGAGCCGGGCGTCGTAGGCTTTGCCCAGGGCCTCTTCTTCGGCGATCGGTCCGTCGGGTGTCTGCACGTCTGCCGTTGGTTGTGGTGATCGGGCGGTCCGCGCACCGCGCGCGCGGCAAGATAGGCCGTCGGCACCGGCCCTTCCACATGTGGAGCCCGGGGAATTGGCGGTGGACACGTCCTCCGGGCATCATGAGCGGATGAGCGATCAAATCCGCGTTCGCGGCGCGCGACAGCACAATCTCAAGGGCGTCGACGTCGAGATCGACCGTGGCCGTCTCACGGTTCTCACGGGGCCGTCGGGTTCGGGCAAGTCGAGCCTCGCCTTCGACACTATCTACGCCGAAGGCCAGCGCCGGTATATCGAATCGCTGTCGACGTACGCGAAGCAGTTCCTCGAGCGGATGCCCAAACCCGCCGTCGACGTCGTGGAAGGCGTGAGCCCGTCGGTATCGATCGATCAGCGGAACGCGATCCAGTCGAGCAGATCCACCGTCGGCACCGTGACGGAGGTCTACGACTACTTGCGCCTCCTCTGGTCGCGTGTCGGGACGACGGTGTGCCCCGAGTGCGATGTCGAGGTGATACCGGACACGGTGCAGTCCGCGACGGCGGGGACCCTCCGGGCCTGTGAGGGCTCACGGATCGTGGTCGCATTCCCACTTGCCCTCAGCCGCGAAATCACCCACTCGATGGCGGTCGCGAACATTCGGTCGCAGGGGTACGTGCGAGTCCTCGCGGATGGCGACGAGGTCTACCTGCCGGATCTGCCCGACTCCGGGGACGACGAGGCAGCACCGACGGATGCGGATCTCACGGCGGCGGCCGAGCTGCTCGTCGTCGTCGATCGACTGGTCGCCGACGAGCCCTCCCGCGAGCGGTTGGCGGACTCGCTGGCCGCGGCGTTCGCCGAGGGGCACGGGTCCGCCCTCGTCCTCGAGATGTCCGACGACGGCTCGGTGGACCGGCACGTGTTCCAGGAGTCGTTTCGTTGCTCGAGGTGTGGTCGGGACTTCCCCGAACCGGTCCCGAGCCTGTTCAGCTTCAACAGCCCGGCCGGAGCGTGTGACACGTGCACCGGCTTCGGCGCCGTTCTCGAGTACGCTGAAGAGCTGATGGTCCCGGAGGACTCGCGGTCCCTCGCGGACGGCGCGCTCGATCCGTGGACAAAGCCGAGGTATCGTCGCGAGCGGACGAGCGTCGTCGAGTTCGCCGAAGCCGCCGGGATCGATCCGCGGGTCTCGTGGTCGGACCTGCCCGAGGAGGCGCGCGACGTCCTTCTCGAAGGCGGGACGTTCGAGGGGGAGCGATTCCGCGGCCTCATCCCCTTCATGAAATCGCGGGAAAAGAAGCGCTACAAAGCCTACATCCGCGTCTTTCTCCGCCAGTACCAGCTTCCGAGGACCTGCACGCATTGCGGTGGAACACGGCTCAAGCCCGACGCGCTCAACGTCGAGGTGGGCGGTCGGCACATCGCGGACGTCGCCGGTTCCGAAGTCGCGGAGCTCAAGAAGTGGCTGGGCGGCGAGCTCGGGTTGTCCGAGTTCGGGCGCAAAGTGGCGCAGACGGTGCTCTCCGAGCTCGCCGACAGGGTGGAGTTCCTCGCCGACGTCGGCCTCGGCTACCTCGCGCTCGATCGGCAGGCCCGCACTCTTTCGGGCGGCGAGATGCAGAGGATCCGTCTGGCGAGCTGTCTCGGGAGCCGTCTGGTCGACACGCTCTACGTGTTGGACGAGCCGACGATCGGGCTCCACCCGCACGACACGGACCGCTTCATCGCCGTGATCGAGCGACTGGCCGCGGCCGGAAACACCGTACTCGTCGTCGAACACGAGCCGGCGGTGATCGAACGGGCGGACGACATCATCGAGCTGGGACCCGGGGCCGGCGAGGCCGGTGGCGAGATCGTCTTCCAGGGCGGGTGGTCCGACCTGTTGGCGGCCAACACCAGCACCGGGCGGGCACTCGCCGGTCGCCTCGAGCCGCCAGCCCGACGACGCCGAACGGGGCGGGGCGCGGCCGCTCCGGGGGATCTCGGCTGGCTCGAACTGGACGGGGCACGTCTCCACAATCTGCTCGGCGTAGACGTGCGGATACCGCTCGGGTCGCTTTCCGTCGTGACGGGCGTCTCGGGATCGGGGAAGTCGACGCTGGTCAGGGGCGTCCTGTTTCATGCCCTCGAGAGGGCCATGGGGGACACGACGAGCGCCAAGCCGCACCTCGGCGACGTCGAGGGAGAGTTCGACGCGCTCACCGGCGTCGAGGCGCTGTCCGGCGTTTCG
>JAOTZH010000120.1 GCA_029861425.1 Gemmatimonadota bacterium | reverse complement strand
GAACCCCTGTTCCCGCAGCCTCTCCACATCCGGCGCCGTCACGTCTCCAGGAGTCAGCGTCAGCTTTCCGGCGTAGTCGAGCATTGCCGCGTCGGCCGGATCCAGCGGCACGGAGGACGGATCTCCCTCGAGCGCGGCCAGCAGCGCGTTCTGTTCCTCGCCAGGGACGTTCTTCACGGTCAGTAGCCGACGGAGACCCTCTCCGTGGTGCACGATTCAGTAGCGGCACCGGTTCAGCGCGGACACTCTGACCGCGATCATCTCACGCTGGATCCGGGTGAGGGGGCCCTGCCCGTACATCAGCGTCCGATAGAGATCGTAGTGGTTCCGGATCGTCGGGCTGTTGACCGCGTGGATCCGGAGGATGTTGTCGTCGTCCGGGACCCGATCCGCTGCCGGGACGTCATCCGGGTCGACGTACGCGATGAACGCCATCAGTCGCCCGTCTCGGAGTCCTGCGTCGGTCCGTAGGTCTCGGGGACCGCGACGTCGAGCAGCCGAAGATAGAGGCTGAGCTGGCCGCGGTGATGGATCATGTGACTGATCCCGGCCTGTCGGAGAACGACCGCCCTGGGAGCGGACATCACCACGTGCTCACCCTTCCTCAGCGTCCACATCGCCTGCAGGCCCTCGTCGGTGGCCTCGCCCAGTGCCGCCTCGAGCCCGAGCCGGTTTCGGTCGAAGATCTCCAGTACCTCGGCGATCGAGGACGGCGGCTCGCTCGGGGGGATCGGCCGCGAGAGGTCGAGCTCGTCCATGACGAGGACCATCGTCGCCCACATCGGCAGATTCGAAATGTGCCGCGCCAGACCACCGATCGGCCAGGACTTCTCGTGCGGCTGCCAATCCAGCCGGTCGTCCGGCACGGACGCCAACATCCGCCGCGTGTTGTCGAGCTCCGTCCCGAGGTCCCCGGTCACTACGTCCTTCACGGACATTTCACGCTCCCGCGTCTGTCGCCTCGATGCCGCCCAGCACCCGCGCCGCCTCCGTCACGTCCTTGTCTCCACGACCGCTCAGGCAGATCACCACATCCCGATCCGTCCACCGGTCCTTCTCGCGCATCAGGCCCGCGACGGCGTGCGAGCTTTCGAGCGCGGGAAGGATGCCCTCGACCCGGCACATGAGCTGGAACGCCTCGAGCGCCTCGTCATCGGTGACGGACTCGTACCGGACGCGTCCGGTGTCCTTCAGCCATGCGTGCTCGGGACCCACGCCCGGATAGTCGAGGCCGGCCGAGACCGAGTGCGCCGGAATCACCTGGCCGCCCTCGTCCTGCAGGAGGTAGCTGTAGTTCCCGTGCAGGACGCCGGGCACGCCGGCGGAGAGAGACGCCGAATGCAGGCCGGTGTCGACGCCGTGACCGGCCGCCTCGATTCCTACAAGCTCCACCGGCCGGCCCTCCGCCGCGTCGTTCGACTCCACGAACGCCGCGAAGATCCCGATCGCGTTCGACCCGCCGCCGACACAGGCATAGACGGCCGCAGCCTCGATTCCGCGCTCCGCCAATTGGGCGCGTGTCTCGTCGCCGATCACGCGCTGGAGGTCGCGCACCAGCGCCGGATACGGTGCCGGACCGACGACCGAGCCGATAATGTAATGCGTTGTATCTACATTGGTTACCCAGTCTCGTATCGCCTCGTTTGTCGCATCCTTGAGGGTGCGGCTCCCGCTACCCACCGGGATGACCTGCGCGCCCAGGAGCTCCATCCGCTCGACGTTGAGGGCCTGACGCCGCATGTCCTCTTCGCCCATGTAGACGGCGCAGTCGAAGTCGAGCAGCGCGCACGCGGTGGCGGTCGCGACGCCGTGTTGCCCGGCGCCCGTCTCGGCGATGATCCGTCGCTTCCCCATCCGCCGGGCCAGCAGGGCTTGCCCGATGGTGTTGTTGATCTTGTGCGCCCCCGTGTGGTTCAGGTCCTCGCGCTTGAGCCATGCGCGGACCCCGCCGAGCGTCTCGCTCAACCGGGTGGCGAGGTACAGCGGCGTCGGCCGGCCGACGTAGTCCGCCAGCAGCCCGTCCAGCGCGTCGGCGAAGGACGCGTCGTCCCGTGCCTCGGCCCACGCGGCCTCCAGCTCGTCCAGCGCCGGGATCAGCGTCTCGGGGACGAACTGGCCGCCGAACTCCCCGAACCAGTTCACTCGTGGCCCTCGCAGAGCGGCCACGAGGCCGGATCGCTCCACGAGGCCGGATCGGTCACCGAAACCCCATTCATGAGGCGGTCCGTGCCGCGTGGATGAAGGCGTCGACTCTCTCGGTCGACTTCCGGCCCGGTGCCGACTCCACGCCGGAGGACACGTCGACGATGTCGGGCGCCACGGCGGCGATCGCGACCGCGACGTTGTCGGGATCGAGTCCGCCCGCGAGCACGATATCCGGGAGGGCCGTGCGTTCGACGCCGTCGAGCCATTCGTGCGGGAACGCGGTCCCCGTCCCCCCCGCGGCCGAGGTCGAGAACCCTTCGATCAGGATCGCGTCGACCGAGCCGGAGTATTCCGCGAGCCCGGTCATCAGCTCGTCCCGACTGCGGGGACGGATCGCCTTCCACACCCCGAGCCCCTGCGTACGCAGGCGGTCGCAGAGATCGGCCGACTCGGACCCATGCAGCTGCGCGATATCGAACCCGACGACGCTCCAGTAGCCCAGCAGATCGTCTTCGGTCTCGTCGACGAACACGCCGACCCCATGGGCCCGCCCGTACACCGCCCGAATCACGCTCGCGGCCTCGGCCGGCCGGACCCGCCGCGCACGCTCCGCGAACACCACGCCGATGTAGTCGGCCCCGGAGTCGACCGCCCCGATGCCGTCGGCGACGTCGGTGATCCCGCAGATCTTGATGCGCACCCCGCTCACGGGCGGTCCCCCTCTCCGGCGACGGCCTCCGCACCGGCGCGGGGACGTCTCGGGTGCCCCACGAGCGCTTCGACCCCCCCGAAAGGATCGCCCTTCATCAGCCATCCGCCGACCAGGATGCCGTCGGCCCCGGCGTCGCCCGCCGCACGAGCATCATCCGCCCCTCGGATCCCGCTCTCGGCGATCGCGACGCACTCGGCCGGGATTCCCTCGATCAAGCGCAGCGATCGCTCGAGATCCACGTCGAACGTGCGAAGGTCCCGCGCGTTCACGCCGACGACCGTCGCACCCGCTTCGAGCGCCCGGTCGATCTCCGCCTCGTCATGCGCTTCGACGAGTGCCCCGAGCCCGAGCTCGAGGGACTGCCGCAGCAGGTCGCGCAGGCGGGCATCGGCGAGCGCCTGGACGATGAGGAGGATCGCGTCCGCCCCGGCTGCCCGGGCCTCGAAGAGCTGAATCTCGTCGAGCACGAAATCCTTGCGGAGGATCGGCAACCCCACGCTCTCGCGGGCGGCTCGCAGGTCGTCGAGTGTCCCTCCGAAGTACGGTTCGTCGGTAAGGACGGAGACGGCGCTCGCACCCGCTTCCTCGTAGACCCGGGCCGTGCCGGCCACGTGGGCATAGGGGTTGATCTCGCCCGCGGAGGGCGATCGACGCTTGAACTCCGCGATGACCGCGACCTCGCCCGGCGTCCGAAGCGCCGACTCGAAGCCCCGGGCCGGCTCGGCCGCGTCGACGGAGCTCCAGATCGCGTCGCGGAACAGGTTCAGCCTGCCGATCTCCTCACGCTTCGTCGCGAGAATCTCATCGAGAATGGTGGCGTTGGACATATCTTCAGTCTGCCGGAGTCATCGGCTTCCGTCCGGAGGAACGGCGTGTTCCGACCGCTCGACGGGCATCGTAAGCTGCACCTCTCCCGGGCTCCAAGCTACCTCGACTCCCCGTCCTGACCGCTCGCCGTCGGCAGGGTTGCGATTCGGTTATTGTTCGGGTAACTTCGGGATCCGTTCGGTTGGTTGTCGTTGAACCGGGTCGCAGTCCGGACCGCGCAAGAGAGAAGACAGATGGCTCTCACAAAACGACAGCGCGAGATGCTCGACTTCATCGAGGGGTTCGTCCGCTTCCGCGGGTACTCCCCGAGCTTCGAGGAGATCGCCGAGAATTTCGGCTATCGCTCGCTCGCGACGGTGCATGAGCACCTGAGCAATCTCCAGTCGAAGGGCTACATCACGAAAAACTACAACGAGAGTCGCTCCATCGATCTCGTCGAGGCGGAGATCTCGGTCGCCGCCGTCGAGCTTCCCCTGAAGGGGACAGTCGCTGCCGGTCAACCGATCGAGGCGATCGAGGACCGCGAGACTCTCGGCGTGCCGGAGGACATGATCGCCGGGTCCACGAGCGAGCACTACGTGTTGCGCGTTCGAGGGAGCTCGATGATCGACGAGCAGATCCGGGATGGCGACTACGTGATCGTCCAGTCGCGCGAGATCGCTCACAACGGCGAGATGGTGATCGCGCTCATCGACGGCGAGAACGCGACGATGAAGAAGTTCTATCGGGAAGAGGGGCGGATCCGGCTTCAGCCGGCGAACCAGGCTCTCGACCCCATGTACTTCGACGCCGATCGAATCACGATCCAGGGCGTCGTCATAGGAGTGATTCGCAGATACTAGGAATTGACGGAGGACCCACCCCGGTCCCGTAAAGAGCCCGTCCGGACGGCCACCCACCTCCCACCTTCACCGTCCGGGCGGAGCTTCCGTCAAGCTTCAGCCGCTACTCCACGCTGCCAGGGCCTCCAACGTCCTGCCGGCGGCTCCGGAGCCGATGGATTCCTCCGCCTTCTCGACACCCTGCGCCAGGTCGTCTGCCATCCCGGCGACCCAGAAGGCGGCGCCTGCGTTCAGGACGACCGCGGCCCGAGCCGCGCCTCCCTCCTCACCGACGACGACCGCGCGCACACGCTGTGCGTTCTCGGTCGGGTCGCCTCCCGCCAGGTCGGTGACGTCGAAGGCGGGCCAGCCGAAGTCCGCGGGGTGGACCGTCATCTCCGTCAGGGTCCCCGTCTCGACCTGCAGGGCGCGAGTCGGACCGAGCGGGCTCAGCTCGTCAAGCCCTGGCTCGCCGTGGACGACCAGCGCGCGCTCGTGCCCGAGCTCGACGAGCGAGGCGGCGACGAGGTCGAGCAGGTCGGAGCTCGCCACGCCGATGACCTGGCGTCGGACCCCGGCCGGGTTCGCGAGCGGGCCGAGCAGATTCATGATCGTCGTGACGCCTAACTCGCGTCGGACCGGTCCGACGTGACGCATCGCGGGGTGGTGCGCCGGAGCATACATGAACACGAACCCGGTGTCCTCGAAGAAGCGACGCTCGGATTCCAGGTCGAGCTCGACCGGGACACCGAGGGTCTCGAGCAGGTCGGCGCTCCCGCACTTCGACGTGAACGACCGATTGCCGTGCTTGGCGATCTTCACGCCGCCGCCCACGGCCACTATGGCCGACGCCGTGGAGATGTTGAACGTCGTAAGCGAGCCGCCGCCGGTCCCGCAGGTGTCGATGGCGTCGTCGCGACCCACATCGAGCGGCACCATCGCCTTCCGTAGCGCCCGGACTCCGCCGGCCACCTCCTCGGGTCGCTCGCCGCGCCCCTTCAGCTCCGTGAGCAACGCCGCCATCTCCTCTGGCGACGCAGTGCCGTCCATGAACCGATCGAAGGCCGCCTCCGCCTCGACCGCCGTCAGGGAATGCCCGTCGAGCGCCTTTCGAATCGTGTCGGTCACCAACGTCTCCCCTTACTCTGTCGCGCGTGTCAGAGAACAGCGACAACCTCACCCGCTTTCGCGCGACGATCCAGTACGACGGGACCGACTTCCACGGCTCACAGGTTCAGCCGGAGGTTCGGACGGTCCAGGGCGAGCTGGAGACGGCGCTCTCCCGGCTGCTCGACCGGCCGACCCGCGTGGACCTGGCCGGGCGGACCGACACGGGAGTGCACGCGACCGCCCAGGAGATCGCGTTCGACGCGCCACCCTCTTGGCACTCGAGCGATCTGCGACGAGGACTGACCGCCCTGCTGCCCCCGGACGTCGAGGTGGGGGACCCCCGGCAGAGGCCTGACGGATTCCACCCCCGGTTCGATGCGGACCGTCGCAGGTACGTCTACGCCGTCGCGCCCGGGACGGCGGGCGAATCGCCGTTCCTTCGTCGCTACGCATGGCGGACGGACGCCCGAGGCGGCCTGCTGCTCGGCGAGGTGGAGCGGTCGGTCGAGCGACTCTCCGCCCTGGCGGCCCTGATCCCCGGCCAGCGCGACTTTTCGGGGTTCGCGAAGGCGGGACAGCCCGAGCGAGGTGTCGAGTGCGGAGTCGAGAGCGCGACCTGGCGGACGGACGCGGGGGGCCGGCTGCTCTTCGAGATCGTCGCGAACCGGTTTCTTCACCACATGGTCCGTTATCTGGTGGGCACGATGGTCGAGATCGCGGCGGCGCGCCGTGACGAGACGGACATGGCGGCGATTCTGGCCGTGGAGACCCCCTCCCGGCCCGTCTTCCCCGCTCCGCCGGGTGGCCTCTATCTCGCCGGCGTTCGTTATCCGGACGGCTGGAACCGCGAGGCCGAGGCACCATGGTGAACCCTTATCGCGATTCGTGCGTACATTTGGTGAGTCGGTTCGAAATGTCGGACGCACGCCTCGGGTCAGGATGAGCACGAGCGACATGACCGGTCTTCTCGACAACCACGGCAGCGCGGCTCCCAGAGTCCTCGGACTCGTCGTCCTGCTGTTGCTAGCCGGATTCGGAGTGGGCGCGCTCGTCTCCTCCCTCGGTGGAGGCGACGGAATCCCCGCGGCGAACGGGAGCACTGGCGGGAGCCTGACCCCGATCACCCCGGCAGCGGCGGCGGCGGCCGATCGATTCCGCGACGAAGCGATTCCGGTCCAGGTCGCCATCGACCAGGAGGCCGTGAGCGATCTGCGGCTCACGCCGACCGTGATCGCGGCGCGCGAGGTCGGTCCATCGGTCGTGAGCATCCGTATTCAGCGACCGGGGCGCGCGACACGAGTCGACCGGATGCTCGGCCGTCAGAGCCGGCCGCAGGCCAGCCTCGGATCGGGATTCGTGGTCGACGGGCAGGGGCACCTGCTAACCAACTATCACGTCGTCCGCGGGGCAGCCGCCATCGAGGTGGTGGACCATAACGGGCGTCGCTTCCCCGCCAATCTCATCGGCTCGGACGAGATCACCGATCTCGCCGTGGTAAAGATCGATCCCGGAGTCGTCCCGACCGCGCCACTGGGTGACTCGCGCGACCTCTTCGTCGGCGAGCCCGCGATCGCGATCGGCAATCCGTCCGGTTACCAGCTGGCGAACACGGAGGCGACCGTGACGACCGGCGTCGTCTCCGGCGTCGGCCGCGACATCCTGTCAGAGGGACAGGAGGTCCTTTACGCAGACATGATCCAGACCGACGCCGCGATCAATCCGGGCAACTCGGGCGGTCCTCTCGTGAACGCCGAGGGACGGGTGATCGGGGTGAACAGCTCCATCTTCTCTCTCTCGGGCGGATCGGAAGGGCTCGGATTCGCGATCCCGATCAACCGGGCGCTCCGCGTGGCGGCCGAGCTGATCGAGGTCGGTCGGGTGCGGCGGCCGTGGGTCGGGCTGGACGTCGTGACGGAGGGCACGGACAACTACGTCCGCGTGCCCGTGATCTCGCGGGTCTACCCCGACACGCCGGGCGAGCGCGCGGGTCTGCAGGCGGGAGATGTGATCAGACGGCTGGGCGATCGACCGATCCACCACGACCTCGACTGGGATGTCGCGCTCGTCGACGTCGGCGTGAACAACTCGGCCGAAGTCGAGTTCCAGCGCGAGGGGCAGTTCTACACCGCGCAGCTGGATCTCGAGGAGATTCCGTCCGCCCGGGCCGAACGCGTCGAGGTTCTGACGGGTCTTCAGCTCATTTCGGTGACACCACAGATCGTACAGGAGCAGACGCTTCAGGTCGGGTTCGGCGCCATGATCGTCGATATCGAGGCGAACGTCGCCAGGATCACCGGTCTGCGGCAGGGCGACGTCATCTTCGGGATCAACACCACGCAGGTGAACTCAGCCGAACAGGCCGGGGAGCTCTTCGGGTACTACGGCACGTCGGGCGAAAACAACGGGTGGGTGCGGGTGCATTTCGTCCGCGGAAGCCGTCGCGGCTCATACGATTTCCGGGTGGGACCGGACTCGTGACCGGGGTTTGACGTCCCCCACTTGACCCGGGCCAGCGAGTCGCCACATTGCCGCCTCACGGCGACGTTGTTCGCCCGACGCTGACCTCCACCAGCGTGTCTGGCTCACAGATGGCGGAAAGCCGCTACCCACATCCTCTGATCGATCGCTATGCCTCTGCGGACATGGCGGCGATCTTCGCGCCGACCACCCAGGCGCGTATCTGGCGAGACCTCTGGATCGCCCTCGCGGAAGAGCAGCAGGCCCTCGGTGTCGACATCCCCGACGCCGCGATCACGGCCATGAAGAAGGCGGCCGACACGATCCTTCTCGAGCGCGTGGCCGAGATCGAGCGGGAGCTCCGGCACGACGTCATGGCGCACGTGCACCACTTCGGGGAGCTGGCGCCGGACGCCCGCAAGCACATTCACCTCGGCGCGACCAGCTGCTACGTCACGGACAACGCCGGGATGATCCAGCACCGCGATGCGCTGACGATCGTGCGCGACCGCCTGCTCGGCGCCATCGCCGATCTGGGCGCGTTCGCCGGTGAATACGCGGAGCTTCCGACGCTCGGGTATACCCACCTGCAGCCGGCCCAACCCACGACGGTGGGCAAGCGCGCGTGTCTCTGGCTCCAGGACCTGCTGTTGGATCTCGAGCAGGTCGATGCGGCCCTTGGAGAGCTGCGGTTCCGGGGCGCACGCGGGACGACGGGCACCGAGGCCACGTTCCTCGAGCTGTTCGGCGGTGACGGAGACAAGGTCGACGAGATCAACCGGCGGCTCGCCGCGCGGTTCGGCTTTCCCGGCGTCTACGACGTCATCGGTCAGACCTATCCCCGGAAGGTCGATCACCGCGTACTCTCGGTCCTCGCCGGGATCGGTGCGTCGACCGCGAGATTCGGCCACGACGTGCGAATCCTCCAGTCCTTCGGGGAGATCGAGGAGCCGTTCGGGAGCCGGCAGATCGGGTCATCCGCGATGCCCTACAAGCGGAATCCCATGAGGAGTGAGCGCATCTGCGCCCTTTCGCGGCACCTCTGCGTGCTCGAGCTCGACACGTCGTGGACCGCCTCGACCCAGTGGTTCGAGCGCACGCTGGACGACTCCGCGAACCGGCGGATCGCCATTCCCGAGGGCTATCTGGCGGCAGATGCCGTCCTGATTCTTCAGCGTAACGTCTCGGCCGGCCTCGTAGTGCACCCGGCGGTCGTCGCGCGCCGGCTCGACCGCGCGCTGCCCTTCCTGGTCACGGAGGAGGTCATCCTCGCCGGGGTGAAGAAGGGCGGTGATCGCCAGGACCTGCACGAGCGGGTCCGAGTCCACGCGCTGGCGGCCCGAGAGCGGCTCGACGAGGGAGCGGACGACAACGACTTCTTCACACGCGTCGCCGATGACGACTCGTTCGGGACGACGCTCGATGAGCTCGTCGCCCTTGCCGACCCGGCACGCCTCGTCGGCCGAGCGCCTCATCAGGTTCGCAGTTTCCTCGCCGAGCGGGTCCAGCCCGCTCTCGGGTCGGGGGCTCCGACCCCCGCGGAGGAGGTGCGAGTATGACAGGATTCGAAGTTCTCACCAATCAGACTCAAGGCTCAGCATGACCGACACGATGACGTCCTACGCCGAACCCCGGCACAGCCTCGACCTTCCGTTTCCCATCCTGCGGGAGGGGAAGGTCCGATCCATGTACGACCTCGGTGACCGCATCCTGATGGTCGCCAGCGATCGGATCAGCGCATTCGATTGCATCATCCCGAATCCGATCCCGCACAAGGGGGCGGTCCTCACGCAATTGTCCTCGTTCTGGTTCGATCGGACCGAGGACATCGTGGACAACCATCGCATCGCCGCGGACCCGGCCGAGATCATCGCGGCCGCTCCGGAGCTGGCCGATACCGCCGACATCTGGGGGCTTCGGGGCATGTTGGTGAAGAAGGCCGACCCCTTCCCGGTGGAGTGCGTGGTACGCGGGTTCATCTCCGGTTCGGCGTGGAAGGAGTACTGCGAGTCGGGGACGCTCGCAGGTGAGCCTCTTCCCGAGGGACTACGGGAGTCGGACGAGTATCCCGAGCCGATCTTCTCGCCGGCGACGAAGGCGGAGGAGGGGCACGACGAGAACATCACGTTCGACCATATGTGCGACATCGTCGGCCCGGAGACCGCCGCGAAGCTCCGCCACATGAGTCTCGAGCTCTACCGGCGGGGCCGGGACACGCTGCGCGACCGGGGGATCATCCTGGCCGACACGAAGTACGAGTTCGGGCGAGGCCGGGACGGCAGGATCATGCTCATCGACGAGGTCATGACTCCGGACTCGTCGCGCTTCTGGCCGGCGGATCTGTACGAGCCCGGACGCGGCCAGCCGTCTCTCGATAAGCAGCCGGTTCGCGACTATCTCGAGCAGATGGTACAGAGGGGCGAGTGGGACAAGACACCGCCGGCTCCCGAGCTCGACGCAGAAGTCGTCACGACGACGGCGGACCGCTATCGCGAGGCGTTTCGCCGCGTGACCGGTCACGACCTCTACGACTGAGGCAGACGTGTCAGATACCTATTCCGTCGAGGTCCGGATCACCCCCCGCCAGGGGATTCTCGATCCGGAGGGAGAGACGATCGCGCGAGCGCTCGAGAATCTCGGGTACGCGGGCGTGAATTCGGTTCGGGCAGGCAGACTCGTGCGCATGGAGGTCGATGCCGCGAGCGCAGACGGCGCCAGAAGCATGGTCGAGAAGATGTGCGAGGAGCTGATCGCGAATCCCGTGATCGAGGACTACGAGGTGCTCGTTCACGAAGGGGAGCCCGTCGGATGAGCTCGGACGGGCAGCGGCGAAGGGAGAGGGTCGAATGAAGTTCGGCATCGTCCGGTTTCCGGGATCCAACTGCGACGCGGATGTCCATCGTGCCGTCACGGAGGGCCTCGGCGAGACCGCCACCTATCTATGGCACAAGGACCACGATCTGGAGGGATCGGATGTGGTCGTCCTGCCGGGCGGTTTTTCATACGGCGACTACCTCCGCGGCGGCGCGATCGCCCGGTTCAGCCCGATCATGCGTGAGGTGATCGAGTTCGCGCGTTCCGGGGGACTCACGCTCGGGATCTGCAACGGCTTTCAGGTGCTGTGCGAGGCGCGGCTGCTGCCTGGAGCGCTCGTTCGAAACCGGTCGCTCCGGTTTCGCTGCCTGCCGGTCGGCCTGAAGGTGGAGAACACGGACACCCCGTTCACCTCCGCGTACGATCCCGGACAGTTGATCCACGTTCCGATCGCGCATGGCCAGGGACAGTACGTGGCGGAGGACGACGTGCTCGATCTCCTCGAATCGAACCATCGGGTCGTGGTCCGGTACGTGGACGGGAACGGGGATCCGACGGATGCCGCCAACCCGAACGGGTCCGCCCGCAACATCGCGGGAATCGTCAACGAGGCCGGCAACATCCTCGGGTTGATGCCTCACCCGGAGCGCCACTCGCTCGCCGTCCTCGGCGAGACCGACGGGCTGGGGGTGTTCGAGTCGTTGCGGACCGCGGTCGAAAGCGGTTCGTGGAGCCCGGGTGTCACCCGCCCCGACGCGGACGTCCCGTTCGACAGCTCCGTGCCGCCGGTGGGGGTGCACACGTGACCCCGGCCACGCTGAAGTCGGCTCACGCCGAGATCACCCCCGAGGTCGTCGCCGCGCACGGACTGAGCCCGGAAGAGTGGGAGCAGATCCTCGAGATCATGGGACGGGAGCTGACCATCGCCGAGCTCGGCGTCTTCAGCGCCATGTGGTCCGAGCACTGCGGATACAAGAACTCGCGGCCGCTGCTCAAGACGCTCCCCACCGAGAGCGATCTCGTCGTACAGGGCCCCGGAGAGAACGCCGGGGTGATCGACGTCGGAGGCGGCTGGGGCGTCGCCTTCAAGATCGAGTCCCACAATCACCCTTCGGCCGTCGAGCCGTATCAGGGAGCGGCGACCGGGTCGGGCGGCATCCTTCGCGACGTCTTCACGATGGGGGCGCGACCGATCGCGATCTTCGACAGCCTCCGATTCGGATCTCTGGATTCGCCGCGCTCGCGATACCTGTTGGACGGTGTGGTGCGGGGGGTCGGCGACTACGGCAACTGCGTGGGGGTTCCGACGATCGGAGGCGAGACCGTCTTCGATCCGGCGTACGAAAAGAACCCGCTCGTCAACGTGATGTGCATCGGAGTGCTCCCGCTCGATCGTCTCATCAAGGGGGAGGCGAAGGGCGTGGGGAACCCGGTCATGGCCGTGGGCGCTCGCACCGGCCGAGACGGGATCCACGGTGCCACGTTCGCGAGCGAGGAGCTAGACGAAGAGAACGCCGACAGCCGGCCGCAGGTCCAGGTGGGCGACCCGTTCACCGAGAAGCTCCTGCTGGAGGCGAGCCTCGAGCTCATCGAACGCGATCTGCTCATCGGGATCCAGGACATGGGAGCCGCCGGCCTGACGTCGAGCGCGACGGAGATGGCCGCGCGCTCCGGCTCGGGCATCGACATCGATGTGGCGCTCCTCCCC
>JAOTZH010000119.1 GCA_029861425.1 Gemmatimonadota bacterium | reverse complement strand
CGGGGTCGCCGACAGCGTCGAACCGAAGGAAACCACACCGCTGAGATAGAGGCGGTCGCTCAGATCGAACGCGGCACCGGTCTGGAAACGCCAGCCCTTGTAGGAAAGGGTCTGCGAGCCCCCGGCCGGATTCAGCGACGGCGAGTCGCCGATCGGCGTCCCGAACGTGCGGTTGAAGGTCTGTCGGAGCGATCCGATCCACCGCGACGCCGTCACGCCGACGGCCAGCGGACCGACCGTCCGGGCTAGCGAAAGGTCGATCGTCGAGATCCCCCCGTTGTGCTCACGCGTCTCCTCGAACGGCACCAACCCGTCTGAAATCGCCAGAGTGTCCTGGAATCGAGCGGACCAGTCCTGATCGAAAGCGCTGCCGAAGGCGATTCCAATCGCCCATTCCGAGAACGGCGCGATCGCCCGGACGAGATGGAATCGCTGCCGCCCCGTGTCGATCGGTTCCGCGCCTCCTTTGAGATCGGCGCCTTCGGCATGGAAGGACAGCGCGAACCCCGGATTGACATGCTGCGTCATGTCCGCGGGATTCCCGAGCGAGAACGTCTCCCCCAGGAGGCCGAGAGCGGTCCCTCCGAGCGCGGCCGACCTGCCGTCGACCGGGACCACCGGGTAGCCGAGCCCGACTGCGGAAGCCGGGGTCTGAGCAGCCGCCGCCCCCGGGAGCACGGCGAGCACCGCGAACACCGGCGCTAGCAGGCGTCCGCATCCGGCTCGCCGGCACACGGTCCTTAGCCAGTCCATCGGCCGCCCGGTCAATTCGGCACCTGGAACTGCGGCGGAGGCGTGAGGATGATTCGAAACCTCGGCTGGAGGGCTGCCGACGAGCTGACAGACCCGAACTCCCAGAACCCGAGAGTCTGCCCGTCCGGCTCACCCCGGAATGTCAACCGGATCGTGTAGGTCCCATCCACGATCGCATCCACGATGCGCCGCGTAATGTCGATCTGAAGCGGCAGACCCTGAACGAGCGAGTCGGGTTCGAGCGACTGGAAATTGAGCGGGGCTGTTCCGATCGGGGTCTTCTCGAAGAACTGGAACGGATCGCCGAGCAACTTCACCTGCCGACCGCGGAGGGCCTTCTCGAGCCCGTATGGGGCGCCAGGCGCCGGCAGCGGCACGAAGCTGAAGTCGGCGTGGTTGATCACGGAGCCATCGAGCGGGATGCCTTCAATGAACTGCGGGATCTCCACATCGAGATAGATGCGGGAAGCTGGCAGGCCTCCAACCCGGAGTGCTTCGCCGACGGCCGGTGTCGGCGGATCGACGATGAACGTGTTCGTCGTCAACGACTGCGACTGATTGACCGGCTGTTCCCGACCCTCGAGAAGGGCGTCGTAGCGAAACACCATGTTCCGTACGTTCAGGGTCGTGGCCGGCCCCTCGACGAGAAACGCGAACCCCGTCTCGCCGTCGCTGTCCTGCCAGGCCTTCATGAGCGAGTCCTGATCGACCTCGATCTGGAAGACGATGCTGTCGGCCACCTCCGTCACCACCGCCTCGGCCAGTTGCACTCCGAAGTCGCCCCCGGGGGTCATCCAGGGGCGACCGGGACCCGCCGTGAGCCAGGACGCGGAGTCGGTGCTGAAACCCTGGGCCAGCTCCAACATCCGGACGGTGAACGGGAACCCTCCGAAGCTCGAGTCGATCGTGTCGATGACCATCCTGACGTTCACGCTGTCGAACAGATCGACCGGCAACGTGTCCGCGAACGTGCGAATCGTATCCGGCACGTTCAGGAGTCCCAGGAACCGGGCGGCAATGTCGACTTCGTTCGCAACCAGTTTGAATTCGGCCTCGCTACGTAGCGCGAATCCGGTGTAGGTCGTGTCGCGCCACCGCGGGAGCTCGCCCGCCATGAGCGTGAAGTCGAGCGTCGGCGAGCTGGCGCCGGGCGTGGCATCCGCGTCGAGAAGGAGCGGATCCTCGACACAGGCCCCGAGTGTCACCACGCTGAACAGGGCAGATGCCAGGATCGCGCGAGGGGAAAGGGCTTTTCCGGCGGGGCTCATCCGCCCCTCCGCGCCACGCCGGCCGGATCGGCTTCATCGAGGCGGAAGTCGGCTGGCAGCAGATCGGCAAGTGACCAGCGACGAACCTCGCCCCCGGCTGCCACACTCAAGATCTCGAGATCGACTCCGAACTCCGAGAGCGCCTGACGACACATTCCGCAGGGCGACGCGGGCCGGTCCCCGCTCGACGCCACCGCGACGCGCCGGAACGCGCGGGCCCCGGAGGCCACGGCATGGCCGAGCGCGACCCGCTCGGCGCAGGTGCCGACCGGATACGACGCATTCTCCACGTTGCACCCCAGGAATACGCGTCCGTCTGCCGCCTCGAGCGCCGCCCCTACCCTGAACCCCGAGTACGGAGCGTAGGCGCGGTCCATCACCTCGCGGGCCTGGCTGAGCAGCTCGCTCTCCGAGTCTATTCCCGCCATCTCCCTCACCGGTCGTGGTTCTGTCGAGGTCCGTCGGACCCCGTATAGACTCTCGGCAGCCGCTGCCCGAGTCCCGTCAGCACTTCGTACTCGATCGTGTCGCTTCGCTCGGCCAGGTCGCGGAGCTCTAACCGTTCGTCCCCATCGCCGCCGAGCAGCGTGGCGACATCTCCCGTTTCGACACCCGACAGATCCGAAACGTCTACCGCCGTCACATCCATACACACGCGACCCCGGAAGGGAGCCGTTCGTCCGCCAATCAGCACTTCGCCCCGGTTGGACGTCCGCCAGGGCAGGCCGTCCGCGTACCCGATCCCGAGCGTGGCAAGGCGCGTATCGCCAGTCGTCACGTACGTGGCCCGATAGCTGACGGTCGAACCGGGGGTCAGGTCTCGAACTTCGAGCACCCGGGCTCGGATGGACGCCACGGGCTCGGGCTCCGCCAGTGCGGTCGGGGACTGCCCTCCCCGACCTCCGCCGTACAGATAGAGACCCGGTCGCACGAGGTCCAGATGATACTGCTCATCCGACCGAATCGCATCGCTGTTCGCCACGTGCCTGGCAAACTCGACATCGGCCGGAAGGTCGAGACTCGCGATGGCCGCCTCGAACCGCGCGAGCTGCTCGCGGGACGCGCCCTCATCCGAGGAGGCGGAGTGGAAGTGGGTGAAGATGGACGCGACTCGAGCTCCCGATCCGAGCGCTGCCCGAAGGTCTCCAGCCCACGCGTCGACCCGTCCTGAGTCGAGCCCGGCGCGCCCCATCCCCGTGTCGAGCTCGAGATGAAGCACCACTCCCGCTCGCGCGAGATCCTGCAGACCGTCGCGACCGATCACGGACGCCTCGAGGGAATGCTCGCGCAGCCCTTCTGCATCCGTCCGCGCACAGGCGGCGAAGACGATGATCCGGCCATCGATCCCGGCCCGCCGAAGGACGACGCCCTCGTCCACGGTGGCCACGCCGAACGCGTAGCGGTCCGTCGCGGCGAGTGCCCTGGCGACCGGGACTGCACCCAGGCCGTACCCGTCGGCCTTGACCATGGGGATGACGCGAGCCGGCGCCACGTGCGCGGCGATCCGCTCCGCATTGCGGCGAAGCGCCTCGAGGTCCACCTCGACCCACGCGCGCATGCGATCCGTCGTTTGGGCGCCCACTACGGCTTCGTTCCGGCTCGCGATCTGGACGGGAAAGGGACGCGCTCCCGGCGCCGCGGGGGCCGGATCGGGCGTCTGGAGTTGCCAGCCTACCGTGGATACGTTGCGCGCGCCATGACATCAGAATCCGGACTCCGCGAAGAGGGCGACCGCGCCCACCACTCTTCCCGAAACCGCATCGACGACGCTTCACTGGGACGTGCTCTGGCTCTGGTGCGGTTTCTTCGGGATCGGTGCCCCTGGGACGCCGAGCAGACGCCCACCACGCTCCGTCCCTACCTGCTGGAAGAGGCGCACGAGACGGCGGACGCGATCGCCTCGGGTGACGAGGAGGCCCTGCGGAAGGAGCTCGGAGATCTGTTGTTGAACGTCGCCTTCCAGATCGTGCTCGCGGAGGAGCGCGGCGCGTTCGATTCGGAAGCCGTCGTGTCGGCGCTCGAAACCAAGATGATCGCGCGCCATCCGCACGTGTACGGGGACGCCGATGAGCCTCCGGACTGGGAGACGATGAAGGCCGCCGAGCGCGAGGCGGCCGAGGCGACGTCCGGGCAGCGAGAGACCACCGCGGAACACCGGACCAACCCGTTCGACGGACTTCCTCGCGGCGTCGACCCGCTCAGTTTGGCCGCTCGCGTTCAGGAGAGGATGGCGGGGATCGGCTTCGATTGGGACGACCTCGAGGGCCCCCTCGCGAAAGTCCGCGAGGAGGCCGACGAGCTCGAGCAAATCGCGGACGTCACGGCGAAGCGGAGGATCGGTGAAGCCGAAGCCGCGGTGGAGGACGAGATCGGAGATCTGCTGTTCGCCGCGGTCAACGCCGCGCGGATCGCCGGCGCCCACCCCGCCAACGCCCTGCTCGGCGCGATCGGCAAGTTCGAGCAACGCTCGCTGGCGATGCTTCGCCTCGCCGAAGAGCGCGGCATGGACTGTCGTAGCGTCGGCCTCGAGGCTCTGGATCGGCTGTGGGACGAGGTGAAGGCCGCGGACGGAGCCTAGGTCGAGGTCTCCTGCGCGCCGGCGATCGGGGGGCGCAGGATTTCGTACATATTGGCGACCTTCGGCTCGGTGTCGGTATCGAGCGTCACCAGCACGCGGCGGTATCCCGGACCCTCGAAGGCGTCCAGCCGGTCCCAGTGGGCAGGTAACGCCAGACTCTCGAAGATCTGGAGCGGGAGCTCCGCCCCCTCGGGGCGCCACTCGACCCCGGGGAATCCACGTGTCGGATCGCCGCCGCTCGCATGAAACACGCCTCGCACGGTAGCGGGCGACCACGTACCCACGATCGCCCCGACCTGGTGGTGGTTGACCTCCCCCGGCCGAAGTGATCCGTACGACGCGAGCCGCTGGTCCGGTCGGCCGAGGAGCGCGTCGATCAGTCGATCGACGATCGGCTCGAGGAACTCGCGGACCTGGACGGCGTCCGATTCGGAACCGACGCCGGCGAGCAGGCGGTCCAACTCGGCCAGCGCCCGGGCGCCATCCCGGTCGCGGTCTGCACTCCCCCGCTCGGCCGCGAGGATGTCCTCCAGGCCGCGTAAGAGCCCCTCCACTCGGCGGGACGATCCGGGATCGAGGGATCGAGCGGCATTCACGGTCACGAGCGCCGTTTCGAGCCGCTCGCGGTCGAAGCCCGCTACCGTCATTGCGTGGTGGCGCGTTCCCGCAGAAAGCTCTCGATCGCCTCGAAGGTCTGTCCCGGTTGTTCGATGAACGGGAAGTGGCCGGCGCCCGCGATCTCCACGAGACGGGCGTTCGGCAGCGCACTCGCCATTTCGCGAGCCATGGCGAGCGGGATGGGATCCTCCGTGCCGTGCACGATGAGGATCGGGACAGCGAGATCCGGCAGCTGGTCCCAGAAATCCAGACCCGCGAGCGGCGTCATGAGGATCGACGCGACAATGCGTCCCTGCCGGGCCGTGCGGGGTGCGAAATCGGGCGAGAACACGGAGTCTGCGACCGCCGGATCGGCGAACGTCCCTCGGAACACATGGAAGAAGAGTCGATTGACCGCGTTCGTCACGCCCTGCTGAAACGCCTGTGTCGCCGCGATCGAGTCCATCGCGGCGACATCCTCGGGCCGCCGCTTCGCGGCCTGAGCTTCGTTGGTCTGATCCGCGTAGCGCTGCCCCGGCTCTACCGGGCTCATGAGGACGATGCCGTCCACGCGCTGGGGCCAGCGCATCGCGTACAGGAGCGCCGGAATCGCTCCCCAGGAGTGCGCGAGCAGGGTGACCCGTTCGGTCCCCGCGACCTGGTCGCGCAGGGCATCGATGTCGTCGAGGAAGCGGGTCATCGTGATCGTCGTCGTGTCGAGCGGAACGGACGACGAGCCCAGCCCGCGCTGATCGTAGAGGATCAACCGGTTGGCTTCCGCGAGCGGTTCGAGGCCGGGAACGAGGTAGGAGTGGTCCAGCCCCGGCCCACCATGCACGACGACCACCGGGGACCCGACGCCGATCGTCTGGTACCAGATCCGGGCCTCATCCACGGTGATCTCGCCCGCCAGTGCCGGCGGCGGAGGGGCCTGTCCCCCGGAGTCGCACCCCATGAGCGCGAGCAAGACGAGCGCTCCCGCCTCGAACCCGAGGGGCCGCCCCTTCGTCGCCCTCATTCCCATTCGACAGCGTCTCCGACGGCGATCGGCCCGCCCGCCAGGACCATCCCGTAGGCGCCCGCGCGCCAGTCGGGTTCGAGGGCGGCCCGCAGCCCCTCGGCGGCCTCATCCATGCGTTGGCACGGCAGGGTCTCGCCCCGAATCTGGATTCGGGAGGCCCCGATACGGACGACTCGATCGGCGGTCTCGCGGAGATCGATCCCTCTCACGAGGATATTGGCGCGCCGGCTCGCGGGGTCGACGCGCCGTCCGAGCTGCGTCGTCGCTCGTTCCCAGGCGTCCGCATCCAGCAGGGTCACCTGACGATATCCTCCCCGATCGGCGCTTCCCTCCAGGCCGACACCTTCGACGAGCACCGCCTCGTCCATGGGCTCCATCGGTCCGCGTCTCCCGCTCTTGAGCCAGATCGCCTCGATCCGGCCGTCGTCTGCCTCAGTCACGATCACGTCCTCCAGGCTCTCGCTGCGACCGGGACAACATGCGAGACGCTAGGCGCCATGTCATTCCGAAGCGGCCCGCGCGAGCAGGGCGACCTGACCCGCGTGATACAGATCGTGCTGGATGACCCCGTGCACGAGGTGGTATCTGGTACCCCGTCCCGGAACCGGCGTCTCGTCCAGTGAACCGGCCGACCACCCCTCCACCTCGACCCGAAGCTCCGCCCTCGCCGAGACGAGCCGCTCGATGAGCGTCGACCAGCCGGGGCCATCCACATCCTCGAACGTGGGGAAGTTCTCTTCCGGCGTCGGTTCGACGTCGTCGCCGCGAAGACGACGAGTGACGATCTCCTGCCAGGTGATCGAATGGGCCACCAGCTCGCGGATCGAATGCGCCGCGGCGATGGGTCGGGCGGCGGCGGTCGCGGCGTCGATCCCCGGGAGTAACTCGAGCAATGCCGGGCCATGCCACGAATCACCGTTCAGCGATCGGTCGAGCTGGTCGAGGAGCCTGACGACGTCATCCATCTCGCGCGTCCTCCGGTGCGGGGGGCCCTGCCGTTATCGGGTCTCGCGGCGGTCGAGAGACGCCGCCCCGAGACAAACGAAAGAACGCCCGGGCCGTGAATCGACCCGGGCATCCGATCCGTCTCGCTCCTGCCTCGGCGTCAGCGGGAGGTGATCTCGAGCGACGAGAAATGGAGGTTGAGGCCGTGGTTGACCCTCAGCCCCACAATCCCGTCGACGTGCTGGTCTTCAGACGACGCGCGGAACACTTCCTCGCCATTCACGAAGAAGGCCATTTCGCCACCTCCCACCTCGGCTGCGAGGACGTTTCTGGCGGTGGCCCCATCGTCCGCCCTGTCTTCCCATTTGACGACGGCTTCGTGCGCCGTCCAACCCATGAGGTTCGACGTCTGCGCGCCGTCCCTCCTCTTCACGAGCACGCTCCCGTCACGACGCATCAGGAAGTACGTGTACGCCTGCGAGTCGCCGTCGAGCCCGGAGCCGCCGATGATGATCCCGAAGGCCTCGTTCCGGCGGCCGGGGTCGAACAGAAACACCTCGGACTCGACGCGATACGACCCACTCGCGGTCCTGTCCGGGTGATAGAAGATCCCCGATGGGCCGGTCGTGATGTGCCAGCCGGGGGCCATGTCCATGAACTCCATGTCCCCGCCGCCGTGACCGCCCCCGTCCGTGCGCACGATCCAACCGTCGGGGGGAGCCGGCTTCTCATCCTGAGCCGCCAGGCCCGGCGCGAACATGAAGGCCGCCAGCGCGACGACTGCGGCGGAACGAGCGTACCGGGCAAAACCGTGTAAAGACACGTCGAAGCTCCTTGTTGCGGATACAGCAGTCGGGACGCAGCGATGATATGCATGTGTGACGACGCGGGCGAACCGCTCTGGACCACTGCAATGACTCCGCGGGTCGCGTCGTCTAATGCGAGAGACCACGAGATCGGCCACTGGTCGGTCTCCCTCGCGCGGAAGGCGACGTCCATGGTTGGGTCTGTCCGGGAGCGCTAGCGTTCGCTGTGCCGCCGGCAGGCACGCGCGGGCGCGAAGCCCCGGCGACATCGCGCGAGACTCGACCCGAGCTGTCGAACGAACGCGAGGGCACGTCGCTTCCGCTTTCGTTCGACCCCGCTTCCGTGGAGGTCGATTGGCAGAGTCGACGACTCTCGACAGGGTGCAGACCGCCGATCTCGTTCAGAGATCCCTCGACGGCGACGAGCGCGCGTTCAAGCGTCTCGTAGAGGCGCACGAGAGTCGCGTATACGGCGTCGCCGTTCGTCTCCTGGGCGACCCCGTCGCCGCCCAGGAGGCCGCCAGCGAGGCGTTCGTGCGACTCTACCGTTCTCTTGGATCGCTCCGGGGCGAAGCCAGGCTCAGCACCTGGCTGCACCGGGTCACCGTGAATCTGTGTCGAGATGAGCATCGAAGGCTCAAACGGGCCGAACGGTATACCGATCTGGACTCGGCGGGACCGCGGCTCGTGGTGATCGAGCGCGCCGCCGAGGAGGCTCTGGAGGTAGCGGAGATGAACGACCGCGTGAGAGCGGCGCTGGACGAGCTCCCGAAAGAACAGAGAGAAGCGATCGTGCTTCGGTACCTGAGCGAGTTGAGTTACTCGGAGATCTCCGAGGCGACCGGAGCGTCCGCCAACACGGTCGCGTCGAGAGTGTATCGGGGACTTCGAAGGCTCGGGGCGCTTCTCGGCTCCGATAACGGGGAGCGAGAGGAGGCATCGTGAACGACCGATTCGATGAACGGCTCCTCGCATACCTCGAGGGCAAGGCCTCGACGGAGGACCGCCAGGCGCTCGAGCGGGAGCTGGCCGCTTCCCCGTCGCTCGCCGCGGAGCTCGAAGAAGCCCGGCGAGGCCTGAAGGCGCTTCGCGGGTTGGCCGCCGCCGCGGTGGAGCCCCAGCCGAGCCTGGGCGACTCCGTCTGGGAGGTCGCAAGGGCGGAGTCGCCGTCCCGCCTGGCGGATTCGGATGGACGTCGGCGCGCGTCGGCGCCAGGCAGCTGGCAGCTGGCCGCAGCGGTGGCCGCGCTTCTGCTCCTCCCCGCGAGCGGTTGGTTCGCGCGAGGGTGGCTCGCACCGCCGGGGACGGAGCCCTCGGGGCCGCCTCCGATACCGGGTGTGGCGACGCCTCCGGTCCAGAACCCCCAGATGCAGAACTATCTGCTCCTGTTCACCGGGGCCTGGCCCGATATGGAGTCGCTTAGCGCCCAGGAACGCATGCAGCGCCAGCAGGAGTATATGGAGTGGGTGGGGTGGCTCGAGACCGAGGACCGTCTGATCGCCGGGTCGGAGCTCGGTGGTGACGGGGGGATCTTCCTCACGAGCTCGGGCATGGGCGTTTCGGAGTTCCGCCGGGACGCGCCGCCGGAGGAGATCGTCGTAGGGTTCGTCTTCATCCGGGCGGAGAGTCCCGAAGAAGCTCGTCAGATCGCCGCCGAGTGCCCGCACGTCCGTTACGGGTCCGGGGTACTCCTCAAGGCCGGGGACGGCATGGCGATGTAGGGACGGCGACGGTTCGGGGGCGCCCGGGCGGCTACGGCCCGCCGGGGCCGGGGTCGCCCTGCGAAGGCATCACACAGGAGGCGCAACTGATCTCGAGGAGCGCGACTTCTGGCGGCACGCGGAAACGCACCCCGAGCCGGCTGGTGCCAACACCGCTGGAAACGAAGATGTGCCTCGCCTCCTCGACCACGTGCCCCACCGCGTAACGCTCCCCGAACCGCGACGGCGTGATGGCCCGGCCGACGAACGGGATGATCACCTGACCGCCGTGCGTGTGACCGGCCAGGGTGAGGGCGACCCTGTCGGGCACGTCGGGAAAGAGGTCCGGGTTGTGGGTGACCAGAAGCACGGGCGCGTCATCATCGACCTGGGCGAGCGTCCCCTCGAGATCCGGGTGGCCCGTCCAGAAGTCGCTGATGCCGGCCACCCAGAACGGCGCGCCCGGCGCGGCCACGCGGACGGCGCGGTTCTCGACGACCGTGATCCCGACGTCCGTGAGAGCCTTCTTCACCCGCTCCGGAGACAGCCAGCGATCGTGGTTCCCCAGGACCGCGAACACGCCGAGCGGCGCTTCGAGGGCCGCCAGCTCGACGGCGATCTCCTCGGGAGCGACGAACGTCCCCCCGAACACATTGTCGATCACGAGATCGCCGGCGATCAGGACGACCTCGGGTGCGAGGTCGTTCGTCTTCTCGACGAGGCGTCGGAGCTGGTCGAGACCGTTTCTCGGCGACCCCACGTGAAGGTCGGCGATCAGAACAGCGCGAAGCGGACGCTCATATTCCCAGCCGGAAAGAGCCAGGGACTCGTCACGCACGACGAGACGTCCGGGCTCCCACCAGAAGCCCCAGCCGATGAGGAGCGCGCCGGAGCCGAGCAGCAAGGCGAGGATCCGGGCGCTCCACGACGGACGCCGTCCCTTCGTGGTCTTCACGAGCCGACCAACCCACCCCGAGCCAGCGCGGCATGGAGGGCGTCCCGAACGCTTACGGCGACCTCCTTGCCCGTATCGAGTTGAACACGGCCGCACCGAGGGCACTCCACCTGCGGCGCCGTGAGGATCACCGTGATGTCCGCCTCGTCGACGTGCACCTCGCCCTCGATGTCCGCGACAACCGGTGCCGGGGCCTTCATCTTCGTCCTGCACTCCCAGCACACGATGCGCCCGAACCGACCGGACCGAGCCACCGGGAAACCTCCCTGCAGCACCGCTTCGAGAAGCTTGGCCCGGAAGTCGTTCGATGACGTCGCACGGGGGTGCCCCTCCTCGGGGCAGAGATAACACGGGAGTCTTCGGAGGATCGCGACGATCTCGCCGGAACGACCGCGCACTTCGTACAGGCGCGCCACCTCCATCTGGATCCCGCACTCCGTACAGTCCACCCCGGGCAGGCGCCACCGCTCCCGAATGCCCAGGGCGCCTCCCGCCGGCTGCTTGCGGCGTCTCACTCGGGGCTACCCGACGGCTCCGCCTCTTCCTCCGGCTCCGGGGCAACCCAGAATTCCGGGTTGACCGGAGCGGCGGCCGCGACCTCTGCCGAATAGAGCGCGGCGTTGAAGAGGATCCGGAAGTTCCCGAACGGCTGGCCCCGCCACTGAGGTCGCATGCCCAGAAGGACGACCCTGCCGTCTCCATGCCGGACGTCGAGAGCCGTGGCAGTTCCGGCCAGGTGCTCTTCCCCGAGCAGATAGCCGGACACCAGAGGGGTTCCGTCGGTCTGATACTTCGCGAGGACGGATCCCTCGAAGCCGTCGGTCGTGGTGAATGCCGGGCTCTGACCGACGACCACACGGGCCCGGGAAGGCATGCCGGACATCACGGGGTGTGACGGATCCACGGTCATCTCGACGATCGACCCACTCTGGAAGTACTCGTTTCGAGGGATCCCTTCGACGACGTTCTCGACCGGAAGATGAAGCTCCTCGACCGCGAACATCGCCGCACGGTTCAGGGTCACGAGAGTGCCGCCCGCCCGCACGAACTCGTCGAGGGCACGGACTCCCTCGGCTCCCAGACCCCCCTCGTATCTCGGCGGAACCGATCCCTTTCGGAACCCGTTCACGATCTGGTTCGTCGACATGTCGGCGATGACGATGACGTCGTACCGATCGCGCAGACCGCCCGCCAGGACGTCCGCGTTGCGGAGGCTCGTGAAGTCGAAGTCGTAGCGCTCGAGCGTCCAGCGCGTCCAGCCCTCGTCCATGCTCGGCTGCCAGGGACGGTAGAGCCCGACGCGCGGGGCTCGTAACGGCGTGCCCGGTGACCCTCTCCTGGCCTGAAGCGCGAGGTCGGAAACCAGCGCGGCCTCGCCCGACACCCCGGAGAGCGCGTACGAGCCCGAGCTCCCGGGCTCGCCGGCTTCGCCCGGGCTACCCGGCAGGAAGGACACGCGGCCGCCGGAAGCCCAGGCGCGGTTCACCGCGCGGAATGCGTTGTTCTGCGCGGCGTCGACGATGAGCGCGCTACCGCCCCCGGACACCGAACCGGCCGGAGGCTGGATCGCGACCGCGACCGGGTGCGAGTCGAACCCGACCCCCGGTGGCGAGTCCCAGGCCGTGGCGTCCGCGACATCCGCGTCCCAGGCGATCGCCTCCCCGACGACCGGAGAGAACGCCGCCCGCGTCTCGGCGCTCAGCGGCGACGACGCGGCGACGACACGCACACCCATCTGTTCGTTGAGCGTCCACCCGGCGACATCGTACGGCTGATCCGGCGGTCCCTCCGGATACTCGCGAAGGTCCGGGTATTCCTGGATCTCGAACAGCTGTCGGACGAAATTTCCGAACTCCTGGTCCATGCGGATCGCCCAGGTGCCCGCCGGGTGCGTCACACCATCTTGCGTGATCGCCGCGTCCAACCGATGCACCTCGATCCCGTTGAACGCGAGCCTCCGCAGGAGCTCCGCGGCCGCCACGGGATCGCGCTGTTCCTCCGGGATGAA